>JAFGVJ010000289.1 GCA_016938055.1 Prolixibacteraceae bacterium | reverse complement strand
CTTTGTTTGTCAAGACTGGTACTGAACAGGAACGTTGATACATCGGTCCCTCCCGAGATGGATACATCATAGTTTTCCGACAAGGCCTGTTGGAAGATGGCTTCCTGCCAGTTGAAACTGTCCACTGTGTCGGGTTCATAATTAATCGGTGTTTTACCACGTGGGTTGAGTTCTTCCACCAGTTCGAGATATTCCTGGGCATTCATCATTTCCACCATGTTCACAGGATTTTCAAAGCCACGGTAGGCATTGGCACTTACGCGCATTTTGCCGGCTGTTCCTTTTTTGGTCGTTACCAGGATTACCCCGTTTCCACCGGTGGCACCATAAATGGCGGCCGAAGAGGCATCTTTCAATACTTCAATGGAAGCAATGTCGGCAGGGTTCAGACTGTTCAGGTTACCTGATACACCATCGATGATCACCAGGGGGTTGGTTCCATTCACGGAGCTGATCCCGCGAATCTGAATGTCGGCACCTTCACCAGGTTTTCCCGAACGGGGAATGATGTTTACCCCGGCGGCCATTCCCTGCAAAGCATGTTCAATATTGGGAATGGGGATGCTGTTCAGTTTTTCGGCCGATACGGATGAAACTGCCCCGGTCAGGTCACTTTTCTTTTGTACCCCGTAACCGGTTACTACTACTTCATCAATCCCGTAAAGATCTTCCTGAAGCTGAACATCAATGAAAGTACTGCTACTGACTTTCACTTCTTTTTGCATATATCCGATGTATCTGAAAATCAGAACATCATCGGTGCTTGCATTGATGGAAAACTGACCATCAATGTCCGTAATTGTTCCCTGGTTGGTTCCTTTGATGATGACGGTTACACCAGGTAAGGGAGTAGAGCTTTTGGCTTCTTTTACAATCCCTTTGATGGTCAAGTCATTGATTAAATCACTTGCCATAACATCCACTTTTGCAACTAAAGAAACAAATACCAATGCCAGCAGCATGGTCCTCTTCAGTGAAAAATGAATGAAACGCTGTTTCTTACACATAAACTTCATTTTTTAGGTTTAGTTATTGATTGATAAACTATCTGTTTAGGAACAATAAAGGTACTTATGACCTTCAATCCTGATTTCTAATTTTAGATATTCAATTTCAAATTTCAGATACAAAACCCGTCATGACGATGATTGATCATGTACGCTTAAATACATGAAAAGCCTCATCCTACTGGATTTTGAATCGCAAAGTTGAAAAATTGTAAAGATTAGGGGTGGGTCAAAAAAGTTAAATGGGAGGAAATTTTGATCATTTGTGAAATTCACAAACGCCAAAATGACTTTTCTATTTTATGATCATTGATTGCCTAACGAAACGGGACAATTTGGTAACACTTGTTATTGACAAGTGATAACTTCTACTGCCTGCTGCGAACCAACTTGTTCTTGTTGAAAAGGGCATCCTGGTTATGGGGATTCAACTCCAGGGTTTTGTTGAAGTATTCGAGGGCTTTGGTCACATTTCCTAGCTGTATGTAAGCAATGGCCTTGTTGTTGCAAAATCCTTCCTCGGGCCGGTAGTGCTGCTCAAGCCTATTATACATGGCAATGGCATCGTTCCAGCGCTGGGTACTCAAATAAATGATGGCCTTCTGCTTCAGCGCTTCATAGTTATAAGGGTAATGATTGAGAATGAGATCATAGCATTTATTCGCTTCCTGAAAATTCTTTTGGGACAAATACAATTCTGCCATTTCAAAAATCACCTCAACATCTTCGGGATTCTCCTTGCTGGCCTTGTTCAAATATGCAATGGTGTTTTCCTGCAGCTTTTGGTATTGCTGTTGATTGCCCTGCAAAAAGTGAAACTGTGCCAGCGAGGAAGTGTAGCGGTAATTGGATGCATCTTTTGACATGAGGTAGTCGAGGTCTTTTTTTGCTGGTTCAAAGGCTTTCATGCTCATTAATATTTGAGCCCTGAGCAGCAAAAACTCATCATCATCGGGATAATCGCCGATGGCTTGATTGATCAGTTCCAGTGCTTTGTCGGATGCTTGTATTTTGCTATAGGCCGTTGCCATTGAATGATACAGCTGTTTCTTTTTGGTGGGATCAATTTTCAGCATGCTCCGATAGCTTTCAATGGCCTTGTTTTGTTGGTTTTCCTTGCGGTAAATGGCACTTTGTAATTCATGCAAGGCGTAGCTTTCGGGCCTATTTTTAAAGGCTGAAGTTAGTTCCCGTTGGGCATCCTGATCTCTTCCCAGTGCTGACAGCAATGAAATTCTTAGCACCTGATAATTTTCATTGTGCGGTTGGCTTGCAAGGGAGGCATTAACCAGTTGCAAAGCTTTTGTTTTCTCAGCAATATCTTCGAATGAATTGGATTGACGGAGTAAGTTATTCAGTTTTATCCGGTTGAAATAGGTTTCAATCAGCGTGCTGTCGAGCCTGAGGGCCTGGTCCAGATCAGCCCGGGCACGCAGATAATATTTGCTGCTGATTTTGTCAATGGCTCCCCTGTTGTAATGTTCGGCAGTTTCAGAAAAGGCATCCTTTATTTTTAAAAAGCGGTCGCCATCGAATGGATAAAACTCGGGAATGTTTGCGGCCCGTTTTTCAAAGCTTAAATTTTCCAGCAAAACTGGTGGTGAATCAATGCCATTCTCATCGATGTGGGTGAGGTACAACTGAGTATAGAGGCCCCTGTTCTTGGAAGAAAACACCAGCCACCTTCCATTGGGCGACCACGAATGCCAGGAGTTCATTTCTTCCATGTTACAATTCATGAGCCTGGGTTCTCCGCCCCCAGCAGGCATGATGTACAAACGACTATCGGGCTGAAGCAACATGAAATTTTCGGCTTGACAAAAAACAATCCATTTACCGTCGGGTGAAAATTTGGGAAAATAATTGCTCATCCCATTGCCCGATGCTCCTTCGAGGGGCTTTGCAATACCACCTTTGCCATCGTTAAAATCAAGGGTATACAAATCGTATTTAAAGGGTTTTCCACCAGTGGTAAATTCCGTAATGTCGTTCGCACTTAACAGTGCCCTTCCGGCCTGGCGAACTTTTTCGTTCACATAAGCTTCGGCACGGGCAAATATCACTGTTTTTCCATCGGGCGACCAGGTGGGATTGCTTTGCACGTAGTGTTCATCGTTGGCTCCACGGAGTGAAGAAAAGGTTTCATTTTTACGGTTGTAAATCCCCACAATACCCTTAATGGGAAAAAATAGCTGGGAATAGGCCAGGTTGTCATCGATGGCCACAAAAATCGACAAATCTTTGACTGTTGAAAGCACGTAATTCCCATCGGGTGAAATCTGCGACAACAAGCCATAGGTTGGTTCATTGTCGTTTCGTTTAAAATTGCTCCAGGTGATGATGCTGTCGGCTTGTAAGATGCAGGTGTCCAAAGTACTGGCAATCGCGTACGACCCTTTATCGTTTCCGTAATCGACATCCATGGCCAGTAGCGGCTGTTCTGTTGCAAAGGAATGGCAATTGCCGCAAACCGGCAGATTCTCCAGCATTTTGCGGGGTTTGCGGCCATCAACATTGCCCATGTACCATTCAATGGTATTCACATTTTTTACGGCATAGCTGAAAGGCAGTGTTACCGCACGGAAAAAAATATCGGCACCTACAGAGTCTTCCGAAAAAGAAAATTGGATTGTACACGAAGGATGAAACGAAAGCCGGCCTTTTGGTGCAATGGCAGTAAAGGTAAAAGGTTGCTTGAGTTGCTGATGTTTGAGTTGCTGCCATTGGCTGGAATCGGGGCGCCACATTGATTGGTAGCTTTTTGAACGGACTAACACAGAGCCGGAGTTGTCGGCAATGAACACCTGCCATTCGCTTGCTGTGCCGGTGCTGTCGTCCCATTCAAAACCAGGTGCAGGAAATTCGGGTGGAAAGATGCTGCCATTGTGTGGATACAGCATGACCATTCCCTGAGCACTGGCTTCACCTTTGAGCAAATGTGCGTGTTCTTTTTTTAATGATGAATGGGTACATCCGCTCATTACCAGCATGACCGCAATAAATCCAATGATAAGGATGACCGGTCTCCATTGGAATGGCCGGATGCTATCACTGGCAGTGCCTGGTTGGTATTTTATCGAAGCTGTGTTTTTCATTCAATCATTGATAGGGTCAGCACTGTACTTACAAAAAAGTGCATGAGCATTGACTGTGCAAGTAGGCAAATTTTTGCGTGATGCCCAATATGCAGCCTCTACTTTTTATTCTTTGAGAACTGAATCCAATCGAATTCAACCACTTGTTGATCTTTGGAGCAAACATACAAATGATGAACACCTGCAGGTATCTTAGCTACCTTGCTGAAGGTATTGGTCCAGTCAGAATTTTCAGGTAGTTTGATTGCTGCTGCCAGCGGACCATCCGGACGGTCAAGGCGTATTTCAAGATTCCCGCCAGCTGGGGCTTTTGCCCTGATATGTACACTTTTCATGTTCTTTTCAAAACCGACCGAGTGGTAGCCTATCCAGGCATTATGGCCGGAGAACACTGTTTTCCATCCTTCAAAAGGACTCAGTGTATCTTTGAATTCAACCTTTACACCCTGATCGCTGATCATGCTGAAACGGTCAATCTGAATTTGGCTTTCAGCTTTACTTAAACCAACGCCGCGGTGGGTGGGTATCACTTTCTGGATGCTTCCATCGGGATTGAAAAAAAGACTGTCGAGGCAGATGGACCGGTTTTTGTCGAAGTTCGGTGAATAGGCATTCTGATGATAGAAAAGGTACCACTGATCATTGTATTCCACCAGTGAATGATGGTTGGTCCAGCAATTCATGGGTGATTCATCCATGATGACCCCCTTCATGGTAAATGGCCCCATGGGATGATCACCCACCGCATATTCCAGGCGTTCTATTCTGTTTTCGACATGAGGGAAGGTCAGGTAGTAAATGCCATTTCGTTCAATCACGTAGGGGCCTTCTTTCAATCCTTTTTCGGGCAGGTTGGCAATGACCAGTGGCTCCCCTTCGATTTCCAGCATATTTTCCTTCAGTTTGGCCACGAAAAGATTGCCCATTGACCAGTAAAGATAAGCCTGCCCGTCGTGATCGATGAAAATGTTGGGATCGATGCCATGCACATTTTCAATGGGTTTTTCCTGAATTTCATAGGGCCCTTCGGGGCGATCGGCAACGGCAACACCAATTCCAAAACCACGCCTGGCTTGCGGGTCTGTACTCTTTTTCTGTGCAGGGAAGTAAAAGTAGTATTTTCCGTTTCGCTCAATGCAATCGGGGGCCCACATACTGTAAGTGCTTGTATCAACCCAGGGCACACTGGTCTGTGAAACAATCACCCCATGATCGGTCCAATCAGTTAAATTTTCCGAAGAAAATACATGATAATCTTCCATGCAGAACCAACCCGGACGTCCTTGTCCTTCGCGAGCCACAATATCGTGTGAAGGGAAGACAAACATTTTTCCGTCAAAAACACGTCCCGAAGGATCGGCAGTAAACTGATTGCGGATCAGTGGGTTTTGAGCACTGGAAATTACGCTGAAGGTGATCAGGAACAAGCTGGTCGTTAACAATCGAAGGCTTTTGGATTTCATGAAATCAGGTTTAGTGTGTTTGTACAACAATATTGGCAAAAAGCGCTTTAAGAAGCAACTTATTTGTTTCTAAAAATATAAAAGGAACGTAACAGCAATTGTTAAAAATGAATATTATCTTTTGGATTTGGGATAAAAGGAGCTTAAAACAGTATCATCCGTTTGTTCTTTGTAGACAGTGTTAAGAAGAGACTGAGAGAAACACGCACGCACATGCTGCCTCCCGGCCAATTAGCATTATCCTTCGATACTACAGACTACCGTGGCCGGGGTGATCTTTTATTCATTTTAATCCCGGGGTTCCATTGCATTCCACCCCGGGTTACAATACTGATCGCACCTACGGTGCTTTGCTGTAATCCAAATTATCATCATTGATTAAGTTTAAATGCCAGATCTATTGAATTTGGATTTTTTATTTCAGGGATTTTCATATACTCACAGAAGTGAAGTGGTGTCAGAGGTCATGAATTGCCGTCAGCTTTAGCTGACGGGCAATGAAGTAACAAGCAGCAACCGGCCAAGCAGAATTGCCCTTTATAGAAAGAAACCTGTATGGCCGGTAGGTATAATATTCGATTGAAAAGGTTATTATTTAACACATTTAAAAGCTTGCTGCATCCCGGCCATAAAGCATTATCAATCGTTAAGAGAATCTACCGTGACCGGGGTGATCTTTTATTCATCTTAATTCCGGGGTTCCATTGCATTCCACCCCGGGTTACAATATTTGTCGCACCTGCGGTGCTAAGCCGTAACCCAGATTATCAGCATTATATAGAAAATTTCCGCGAAATCTTTGGTATTTGGTATTTGGTATTTGGAATTTGGAATTTTATTTTTTTGGATTTGTTTCTATTCTATCGTTCCAAGCCTCTATCATGAAACAACAAAAAACCCCTTCGTTTACAATCCAAACGAAGGGGGGAAATCTCATATGATAAGATTCAGTTTATTTCAGTTCAAAGCGATCGAGGTTCATCACCTTGTTCCAGGTCGCTGCGAACGCTTTCACAAATTTTTCCTGCGCATCTACACTGCCATAAACTTCCGAAAGTGCTCTGAGTTCAGAATTTGATCCGAAAATCAGATCAGCCCGGGTGGCTGTCCATCGGGTTTTTCCGGTTTTGCGGTCGATGCCTTCGAAAAGTTCATGATCATCGGAGGCCGGTTTCCATTGTGTGCCCATGTCCAACAGGTTGACAAAGAAATCGTTGCTCAACACACCGGGGCGTGTGGTGAACACACCGTGTTTCGACTGATCGTAATTGGCATTCAGCACCCGCAATCCACCTACCAGCACGGTCATTTCGGGTGCTGTGAGGGTGAGCAATTGCGCTTTATCCACCAGCAAAGCTTCGGTGCTCATACTGTATTTCTTTTTCAGGTAGTTGCGGAAGCCATCGGCAACCGGTTCCAATACTGCAAATGATTCCACATCGGTTTGTTCCTGGGTGGCATCGGTGCGGCCAGGGGTAAAGGGCACGTTCACCGGGAAACCTGCATCTTTGGCTGCTTTTTCAACAGCTGCGCATCCTCCCAACACTATCAAATCGGCCAACGAAACCTTTTTTCCACCATTTTGTGTTTTGTTGAATTCCTGCTGAATTTTTTCCAGGCTTCCCAACACTTTGGCCAGTTGAACCGGATTGTTTACTTTCCAGTGTTTCTGTGGCGTAAGCCTGACGCGGGCACCATTGGCACCGCCACGTTTATCGGATCCCCGGAATGTTGAAGCCGAGGCCCAGGCGGTAGTAACCAGTTCGGAAACGGTGAGGCCTGAATTCAGGATTTGCTCTTTCAGCGTGGCAATGTCATTTGCATCGATCAATTCGTGGTTGACTGCCGGAACAGGGTCTTGCCAGATGAGTTCTTCTTTCGGGACTTCCGGCCCCAAATATCGGGCAATGGGTCCCATATCGCGGTGGGTAAGCTTGAACCAGGCACGAGCAAATGCATCGGCAAATTCCAAGGGATTTTCGTAGAACCTGCGGGATATTTTTTCATAAGCCGGATCAAAACGCAGTGCCAGGTCGGTGGTGAGCATGGCGGGCAGGTGTTTTTTGTTTTTGTCCTGAGCCGAGGGCATTAAAGGACTGGCATTTTTGGCCACCCACTGGTGGGCACCTGCCGGGCTTTTGGTCAATTCCCATTCGAATTCAAAAAGGTTTTGGAAGAAGTAATAGCTCCATTTGGCAGGGGTTTGTGTCCAGGTAACTTCCAGACCGCTGGATATGGTATCGTCGCCATGACCGCTGCCATGCGAACTGTGCCAGCCAAGGCCCTGGGCTTCAATGCCTGCTGCTTCGGGTTCGGGTCCTACGTGAGCTGCATCGGCGGCTCCATGGGTTTTACCAAAGGTATGTCCGCCAGCAATAAGTGCCACGGTTTCTTCATCGTTCATGGCCATACGGGCAAAGGTTTCACGAATATCTTTGGCTGCTGCAATGGGGTCGGGGTTTCCTTCGGGGCCTTCGGGGTTCACGTAAATCAAACCCATTTGAACTGCTGCCAGGGGGTTTTCCAGGTCACGTTCGCCTGAATATCGTTGGTCACCAGCCAGCCATTTCGATTCTGATCCCCAGTATACATCTTCCTCCGGTTCCCAAACATCGGCACGTCCACCTGCAAAACCAAAAGTTTTGAAACCCATCGATTCGAGGGCAACATTTCCGGTGAGGATCATAAGGTCGGCCCAGGATATTTTGTGTCCATATTTTTGTTTGATGGGCCAAAGCAAACGGCGGGCCTTATCGAGGTTCACATTGTCGGGCCAGCTGTTGAGCGGGGCAAACCGTTGCTGACCACCTCCGGCACCACCACGACCGTCGGCTGTTCGGTAGGTTCCGGCACTGTGCCAGGCCATACGAATGAAGAAGGGTCCGTAGTGACCAAAATCAGCCGGCCACCAGTCCTGTGAGTCGGTCATTAACTTTTTAAGGTCGTTTTTTAAAGCCTGATAGTCGAGCTCTCCAAAAGCTTTGGCATAATCAAAGTCTTTGCCCATCGGGTTGCTCAGTTCAGAGTGTTGTCGCAGAATATTTAAATTCAATTGGTTGGGCCACCAATCGCGGTTTTTGGTGCCACTGCCACTGGCAACATGGTGTTTCGAAGTCGCACCTGTTACAGGGCATTGACTGATTTTTTTTTCTTCGTTCTCCATAGGATCAAATTTTTATTGGTTGTTAAGGGTTACTGATAAATTTTCCAATGATTTGTAGTTTGATATCTTCAATTTTGAAGTTGGGAATTCCCTTTTGTTCGAAATACTTTTCCAGCATGTGGTTCAATTCCTCATCGTTGAAATCCTCTATCCTTTCCGATGTTGAATCGTATAAATGATGATGGTTTTCAACAATGGCATCGTAACGCATGAAGTCCTTGTCTGTTTTGACCTTCATGATCAAACCCTTTTCGTTGAGGGCATCGAGCACTTTGTATACCGTAGCCGTGGCAATGTTGGGATGGTTTTTCCTGATAAAATCAATGATGTTATCGGCAGTGGGATGATTGTTCAGTGAATATATCGCTTGAAGAATGGCCATGCGTTGCGGAGTTACCTTAAGGCCCTTTTCTGTAAGTTTCGTTTGGATGTCAGTTGGCTTCATTGCTAAAAATTATCAAATGAGAATTATTCTATT
>JAFGVJ010000288.1 GCA_016938055.1 Prolixibacteraceae bacterium | reverse complement strand
ATAGCGACGTGTTTTTGTATTGAACAAAAACACTAAATTAAAAATTGATGTAGTCAAAAGATATATAAAATAAAATGAAGAATAATTGGGCTTTAGTTTGTTGCCCACTTGAATTACCTCCAGCTTTAGCTGGAGGAGCCAGGGAGATACAACTCTGAACCGGGCTTTAGCCCAATTGCTTGAGTGATATTATCAATGAAGAACTATAACAACATACTACTAATTTCCGCCTGCCTGTTTTTGGCAGCTTGCAGCGGCACCCGGCATTTGCCCGAGGGCGCGCAGCTTTACGAGGGTGCTAAAATCAACATAGAATCTGCTGAAAAATTCAATAAAAAAGCCATTCAAAGCACAGCCGAATCAGCCCTTCGCCCCCAAGCCAATAAAAGCTATTTCGGGATGCGGCCAAAACTATGGTTGTACAATGCAACCCGTGGACATTCGCACAGCAAGCTTCAAAAATGGATGAGGAAAAAGGGAGAAGCACCGGTGTTGATGACTCAGGTTAAAACCGGAGCTACTTCGGCCATTATCGATGCATCCCTTTTCAACATGGGTATTTTCAACAGTTATACCACGGCCGAAAATATTGAAAAAGAACATGCTGCCCAAGTCATTTACACCAGTCATGTGCATCCACCCTACACCATCAAAGCACTCACTTACGACATTGCAGACGATAGCATCAACCACCTCATTCAGGCCGAAAAAGAACATACGCTGATTAAAATTGGGACCAATTACAATCTTGATATTTTGAAAAACGAGCGGACCCGCATCAACGGGATACTGAAAAACAAGGGATACTTTTACTTCAACCCCGATTACCTGCTCTTCATGGCTGATACTTCGGTGAGCGATCGTTCAGTAACGCTTCATCTCACACTTAAGGACAGTATCCCCCAAAGTGCGTTAACAGTCTATCGCATCAACAAGGTGTTGATCAACCAGAATTATTCACTCAATGATCGCTTGGGGCGCGAAGCAAAGGACTCGGTAATGATCGATGGTTTTATTTTTCCGGGGAGTGAAGCCAATATGAAAGTGAAACCCAAAGTGATCACCCGATCGGTTTATTTGCGGCAAGGTGATGTATTCTCACGTTCAAACTACACCACTACCCTGAACCGTTTAATGTCCATGGGCTACTTCAAATTGGTGCAAATCAGTTTTTCTGAACATGGCGATTCTTCGTCGGGCCTGTTGGATGCCACTGTTTTATTAACACCCATGAGCAAATACTCTTTCAGAACAGAGCTCGACCTGGTGTCAAAATCGAACAACTATGCCGGCCCACGTTTGAATGTAAGCCTCACCAACCGAAATGCCTTTAAAGGTGCTGAATTGCTGAAACTGAACCTCGCCGGCACTTACGAGTCACAATTGGGCCGGAACATTGAAAACTTGTACACCTATTCCTTCAACCCACAGGCTGAACTTACATTTCCCAGCTTTCTCGTTCCCTTTCCCCTAAAAAAGACAAGAAGCATCTACCTCCCCAAAACCCACTTTCTGCTCTCCTATAATTTTTTAAAGAAGATCAGTTATTTCGATATGCGTACCTTTGAATTTGCCTACGGATACCGGTGGAAGGAAGATATCAGAATTGAACACGAGTTAAATCCCATCGACATCAGTTTTTCATCCATCAGAAATCAATCAATCGCTTTCACCGAATTGCTGGAGTCGAACCCTTTTCTGAAGAAGAGTTACGAGGAACAATTCGTTGCCGGTGGCAACTACTCATTTACATTTAACGAGCAAATGCTCCAGGGTAAAAAAGTGCACCTGTTTTTTCAGCTTAAATCGGAACTTGCAGGAAATGCGCTTGCACTGGGCTCGGCAATAGGTGGCCATCCGGTTGCTACCGATGATCCCGCAAAAGTTGCAGGTTCAATTTTTTCGCAATTTGGCAGACTTAGCCTCGAAAGCCGGGTCTTTGTCAATCTCAGGAGTAAAAACAAATTGGCCATGAGGGTATTTGCCGGTGCAGGTAAACCATACGGTAACTCTTCGGTCCTTCCGTATTCCAAACAATTTTTCAGTGGTGGACCAAGCAGTATACGTGCTTTCCAGATCAATTCTGTTGGCCCCGGCAACTATTTTCAGGACACCGATGTGCTGGGCTTTTTACAAATGGGAGGCGATGTCAAGTTGGAAATGAATGCCGAATACCGCTTCAATATTTTCAGCTATTTCAAAGGAGCGCTTTTTGTCGATGCCGGTAATGTATGGCTGCTTCCATCGAATCCCGCTATGACCGGAACTCCCTTTTCGTGGTCAGGTTTTCCCAATCAGCTGGCTGTTGGTGCCGGAATGGGCCTGCGTATCGATGTTTCGTTTTTTGTTTTGAGGTTTGATTTGGCCATGCCCCTCAGAAAACCATGGCTGGAAGAAAACCACCGTTGGGTGAGCAGGCAAATTGACTTTGGCAACTCCACCTGGCGAAAAGACAATCTTTTGCTGAATGTGGCCATCGGGTATCCTTTCTAATCAGTGCATGTGAATCATGTAACTCTTTCAAAGAATCTTGTAAAATAAATTCAGGCTGTTCAACCCATCTTTAAACGGTGATAACGCAATCACACCTCAAATGATAAAAGGATGAACACTACAGAATTGAATGGCAACTGGAACGAACAAAAAGGTAAGCTGAAACAGAAATATGCAAGCCTGACAGACAATGATCTTTTGTTTGCTGAAGGTAAAAAGGAAGAGATGCTGGGACGTCTGCAGGTGAAACTGGGCAAAACAAAAGAAGAATTGCACAAGATCATCTCTGCACTCTAATCAATTTAAACAGCCAAAAGTCATCGTTTTACATGAAAAATGTAAGGCGCTGACTTTGAAACTTCTATAAGTCACCTTACACATGAAAACGAAATCACCTGTCATTAAGATCGTTCCGAAAATTCGCGATGTAAGCATCAAAGTCAGTGATAAAACGATGGTGAAAACTGAGGAGGCCAATGAATTTTTAGTCGAAGTGGCCAATTTCTTCCTGTTCCTGACGCGAACAGTCAGGGAAATGTTTTCCGGAAGTTTTGAATTCAAGGAATTTTTGCGCCAGTGCCACCAGATTGGCTATAAATCCCTGCCCCTGATTTCTATCACAGGGGCTATCATGGGTTTGGTGTTGACCATTCAATCGCGACCGGTACTGGATGATTTTGGGGCAGTTAGTTTGTTGCCCAGTATGGTGGCTATTTCGCTGATCAGGGAAATAGGACCTGTTATTACGGCCTTGATTTGTGCAGGGAAAGTTGGCTCGGGTATTGGGGCCGAATTGGGCTCTATGAAAGTCACCGAACAGATAGACGCCATGGAAGTATCATCAACAAATCCGATGCGTTTCCTTGTAGTAACAAGGGTCTTGGCCGCTACACTGATGATCCCCCTATTGGTATTGTATGCCGATGCCATGGGCATCATGGGCAGTTGGGCCGGGGCAAACATCAAAGGCGATGTGTCATTTATTCTTTTCATCTCACAAGCCTTTAGCGCGTTTGAACTGATCGATTTTATTCCGGCGGTCGTTAAAACCTTCTTTTTTGGAGCTGTTATTGGTTTGGTTGGCAGCTATAAAGGCTATACAGCAGGGCGCGGAACCGAAAGTGTGGGCGTTGCAGCCAATTCAGCGGTGGTTTTATCGTCCTTGTTGGTCATCATTGTCGATATGATTGCTGTGCAGATTACCGATATGCTTATTTGAGACAAAAGACAAAAGACAAAAGACCGAAGACCGAAGACAAAATAACTTATATGACCAATGACTTAATGACTAGTGACTTAATGACTAATGACAGACGAGCATGGAACAAGTCAGAAACATAGCGAACATGGATCATCAGCACAAGCAAGCGGTTGTTGAAATAAAAAACCTTCGCAAAAATTTTGGCAGTCAGGAGGTTTTGAAAAACGTTTCGCTTGAGCTTTACAATGGTGAGAACCTGGTGGTATTGGGGAAATCAGGATCGGGAAAATCGGTGCTGATCAAATGCATTGTACGTTTATTGACCCCCGATGATGGTACCATTAATGTGCTTGGCGAAAATGTTAGCTCGCTGAAACGCAATGAACTATCAGAATTAAGAAAGAAAATTGGTTTTCTGTTCCAAAGCGGGGCCTTGTATGATTCTATGACTGTGAAAGAAAATCTTGAATTTCCGCTGCGCAGAATCAAAAAGAAAATGCCCCAAAAAGAGATGGATGAAAAAATAGCTGAAGTCCTCGAAAATGTTGGCCTTTCTGATGCCTTGCACAAAATGCCGTCGCAACTGTCGGGCGGCATGCGAAAAAGGATCAGCCTGGCACGGACCATCATTGTGGATCCGAAAATTATGCTCTACGATGAGCCCACCACCGGACTCGATCCGGTTACCTCCGACGAAATTAGCCTGCTCATCAACCAGGTACAAAAAAAATACAAAACTTCATCCATCATCATTACGCACGACATTGAATGTGCGCGGGCAACTGCCGATCGTTTGGTCATGCTGCACCATGGAGAAGTATACAAGGATGGAAATATTGAAGACTATGAAAAATCCGACGATCCTTTCATCAAATCATTCTTTAAAGATTAATAAAATGGAAACGAATAAACCCAGGTTCAAAGTACGGCTAGGCTTGTTTATCATTGGTGGAACCGTGATATTCCTGATTGCCCTTTTCATTATTGGAGAGAAAAAAAATCTGTTCGACCCGGTATTCAAACTCACTACCAATTTTTATAACGTGAGTGGTCTTGAAGTTGGAAGCAATATCCGCTTTTCGGGAATCACCGTTGGCACCGTTGACAACATCAAAATCATCAACGACTCAACGGTCCAGGTCGATTTAATGGTCAAAAAAAGTGTGCAAGAGTTCATCAAGGAAGATTGCCAGGCAGCCATTGGTTCAGAAGGGATTATCGGCGATAAAATCATGGTCCTTTCGCAGGGCAGCTCGAATTCACCCATGGCACGCAATGGTCAACACATCGAATCGAAAGAACCTATCGAAACCGATGCCATCATGGCCAGTTTGCAAAGAACAGCATCGAGTTTTGAAATAATATCTGATCAATTTGCCGAAGTAATGGTGAAAGTCAACAGTGGACAGGGCACGCTTGGCCGACTGATCAACGACGAAACAATTGCCCGGGATTTAAGTGAATCAACCGTGAACCTGAAAAACAGTTCCAAACAAATAGCTGAAATTCTTGTCGACATCAACAGCGGACATGGAGCACTTGGCATGGTGATCAGGGACCCAACCATGGCCAATGATCTTGCCCAAACCATGCTCAACCTGAAATACGGTTCACAAGGTTTGGATGATTTGCTGGAAGCGGCCAAGCACAACTTTCTCTTCAGGGGATATTTCAATAAAAAGGGAAGCAGCGATGAAAGTCAGCTTACCAAAAATATTAACCGGGCCGACGAAAGGGATAATCAGCAAAGTGTTGGGGAATATTTGGGCGAAGATTTACAGCAAATGGCCTCTGAGGTGCAAGTTGAAATCGATACACTCATCACCAGCTTAAAAATATCTGCCGTCAACTCTGAAGTGATTACAGAGCAATTGGCTGATATTATGCTGATGATCAACAGTGGCAAAGGGACAATTGGTATGCTGGTTCAGGACACTGTTCTGGCAAATGTGATCAATGCAACTTTATTAAACCTGAAAAGCAGCAGCAAAGGCTTGGATGAAAATATGAATGCTGCAAAAGAGAATTTCTTTTTCAAAGGCTACTTCGAACGAAAAGAAAAAGCCGCAGAACAAAAAAAGGAAGATGATTTAAAAAAATCAAAATAGCCTTTGAACACACTTGACCAAAATCATTCATGAAGCTAATAAGCATCACACTGATCATTTTTGCCTTTTTCTTGATAGCCACAGGCTGTGTAAAGAAACCTGTAAAGATGCATGTTCAAACTGAGGACCAAATGGTTCAGGATTTTTATACCCTGAACCATCAATTTGTTTACTGGTTTTCGACCAAAAAAAGCAGGAAGAAGGCCCATGCCTGGCTGCTTGAATTGAAAGCATCCGAGCTTTATGGAATTGCCTCTAACGATTCGCTCCTTAAGCAAATCACCAGCTCTTTAGAAAACCACAAAGAACTCAGCAGTGTTTTGCGCGATGAAGCCGATCAGCAATTAACCGGTTTGGTATTAAACTTCATCAAAGAACTACAGGAGGGTAAAGTACATTTTGACTACGATGAAATATGGTATTCAAATGATTCAGTTTATGTCAATCAGTTGTTGAAATCAAAGCCAGGCGAGTCGGCTCAAAAAATGACTGCCAGGTTCGACTGCAAAGATCCTGGCTATCAACTACTGAAAGAATTCCTCAATGATTCCATCACACCGCTCGATACTTTGCAGTACTACTCGGTTGTAAGAGCCATGAACTACCAAAGGTATATTGCCAGGTATGCTTCCCCTGAATACATTGTGGTGAACATTCCTGAAATGAATGCACAATATTACAACAAAGGTGATTTGTCGTTACAAATGAGAACGGTGGTAGGCCGGAAACAATCACCAACACCAACCATAGCTTCCTACATCTCTTCCATCGTTACTTTTCCTTTTTGGAATGTGCCCCATTCAATTGCCGTCAGGGAAATTTTGCCCAAGGTCCAAAACGACGAAATTTACTTGGAAAACAACAATTTAGCAGTAGTTGATGCTGATGGAAATGAAGTATTTGAACTGGAGTGGATGGATTATACCGAGAGAAATTTCCCGTACTTTTTTCGCCAGTCAACCGGTTCAAACAATGCCCTCGGGGTTTTGAAATTTAATTTTGAAAATCCCTACAGTGTTTATTTGCATTCCACCAATTCATTAAGTGGATTTTTAAGAGACCAGCGCTCGTTGAGCCATGGATGTATCCGACTGGAAAAGCCCATCGACCTGGCAACAAGCTTGCTCCGTGGAAAACTCGACATCGAAGCATTGAAAAGTGGTAAGAAAGATACTGAATCAGTAAAGATTGAACTTCAGCAAAAAGTACCTGTATTCATCATCTACTCGCTGGTATCATTTGAAGGTAATAAAATTGCATTTCTTCCCGACGTGTACGGGTTAATTCAACAACCTTGAACTGCTCAAATAGTCATTGTCTGGATTGTAAATAAAAAGGCAAGTGCCGTATTTAATGGTTTCAATGATTTCATTATTCATTTCGGGCGGAACTACGGGGCAACCAAAACTACGGCCTAAACGTCCATATTGCTTGATGAAATGTTCAGAAGCATAATCGGCTGCATGCACAATGATTTGACGATTCCGGGCATTGTCGTTGAATCCTGCTTCAACTCCTCTCAGAATGAGTGAATAACCTGTTTTTGGTCCCATGATTGGCTCTCCGGTAACATAAAAACCAAGGCTGCTTTTGTAAGAGCCCTCAACATTTGAAAACGAACTGGCGAACTCATCACCAGTATTCCGGCCGTGAGCAACATAAGTATTGAACAGTAGTTTCTTGTTTTTTAAATCGATCACATACAAGCGTTTCTTGTTGCTCGATTGTGAATAGTCGGCAATGGTAACAATGCCGGGATTCTTGATTCTTCCATCTTCCTCCAACTTATGCAGTCCTTTGATTGCAAGCTTGAATACATCTTTCGATAAACCCAAATCCTGCAAATTCACTTCAACAAAATAATCCATTTTTAATGCTTCAACCGTATTCTCATCAGGCTGCCCGCCATAATTAAATACGGGCAGGAGCAGAAAGAAAAGGTACATGCCTAATTTCCCCATTCTCTAAAGGTAGTATAATATCATTAGGTATAGCATTTCTAAGTTATTTATGCCATACAATGTTGAAATTTAGGGCCATTACGATATACTTCTCACGTAAATTCTACATCAGAACCAGTCAAAAATGTGAATCATGTAAAATTTCTTAAAAGTTTTATAATGAATGCAGGGGCTGGAGTGCTGAAATTTAGCAAAATATTTAGAACAAATATGTATCAATAATTTTCCAAAATGAATTTACTGGAGCAATTAAAATCAAAAAGCAAGATAGTTGCTGATTCGGGCGACTTTGAATCGATCCGAACTTTCAAACCATCTGATGCCACTACAAACCCATCCTTAATCTTGGCGTCGGCTTCCGATGTTAAAAACGCTCCACTGATTAGCGGGGCAGTGAGCTATGCCAAACAACAATCTACACAACCAGCAAAACAGCTCAGTCTGGCACTCGACAAGCTCATTGTAGATTTCGGCATTGAGATTTTGAAAATTGTTCCCGGAAGGGTTTCAACAGAAACCGATGCACGGCTTTCGTTCGATACAAAGGGAATCGTTAAAAAATCACACGAACTTATTTCTTTGTACAACGAACATAAAATCGATCGTAATAGAGTTTTAATTAAAATTGCCTCAACCTGGGAAGGGATTAAAGCTGCCGAACAATTATCCAAAGAAGGAATCCATTGTAACCTTACCTTGCTCTTTTCTATGCCTCAGGCCATTGCCTGTGCCGAAGCTGATGTGCAACTCATTTCGCCCTTTGTGGGCCGTATTCTCGACTGGCATTTGAAAAACAGCAAGCAGAAAAGCTATGCTTCGGCAATGGAACCAGGGGTTTTGTTAGTGACCGACATCTTTAATTACTACAAAAAATTTGGGCACAAAACCGAGATCATGGCAGCCAGTTTTCGAAACATAGGCGAGATAACAGCACTCTCGGGATGCGACTTGATGACCATCTCCCCAAAATTACTGGCTGAACTTGAAGGTAATAAAGGAAAGCTTGAACAAAAGTTATTCGCTGAAAAAGCCAAAGATCTGGCCATTGAAAAAATTGAGATGGATGAAAAAAAGTTTCGTTGGTATTTAAACGAAGATGCCATGGCTACCGAAAAACTAGCCGAGGGAATACGGAAATTTACTATGGACACATTGAAACTGGAACAACTAATCATTAAGCAATTATGAAAGAAGACAAACTAAACGTTCAGTCGCAATTGACAAACGAAGAATATGAAAATATGGATGCCTACTGGCGAGCAGCAAATTATTTATCGGTGGGCCAACTCTACCTACATAAAAATCCTTTGCTTCGTGAGCCATTAAAGCCTTCACACATAAAAAAAATGCTGTTGGGGCATTGGGGAACCACTCCCGGTCAAAATTTCATTTATGTGCATTTAAACCGGATCATTAAAAAGTATGATCTGGATATGTTTTATATCGCCGGGCCGGGTCATGGAGGTCCTGCTTTGGTTGGTAACACCTACCTTGAAGGCACTTACAGTGAGTTTTATCCTGATATCACCCTTGACGAATCCGGATTGAAGAAGTTGTTTACTCAATTTTCCTTCCCCGGAGGAATACCCAGCCATGTTTCGCCCCACTGTCCCGGTTCAATCCACGAAGGTGGAGAATTGGGATACTCACTAAGTCATGCGTTTGGAGCTGCTTTTGATAATCCTGAACTGATTGTAGCTTGCATTATTGGTGATGGTGAAGCAGAAACCGGACCCTTGGCTACAGCCTGGCATTCCAACAAGTTTCTCAACCCGATTACGGATGGAGCCGTGTTGCCAATTTTGCATCTTAACGGTTACAAAATTGCCAGTCCTACAGTTCTGGCCCGCATCCCGCGTGAAGAACTGAGTCAGTTGTTCCGTGGTTATGGATGGACTCCTTACTTTGTGGAAGGAGATAAGCCCGAAGAAATGCATCAGCTCATGGCGGGTATTTTAGATACAGCTATTGGTGAAATTAGAAAAATACAAAGCAATGCCAGGGATAATAATGATACTACTCGCCCAAGTTGGCCAATGATTGTTTTCGATTCACCGAAAGGATGGACAGGACCAAAAGTTGTCGATGGACTTCAAATTGAAGGGACCTTTCGATCGCATCAAATTCCTCTGCTCATCGATTCCGAACATCCGCACCATGTTAAATTGCTTGAAGACTGGATGAAAAGCTATCAGCCCGAAGCACTTTTTGACATGAACGGTCGCCTTTTGCCCCATTTGGCCGAGCTTGCACCAAAAGGAGAACGAAGAATGGGTGCCAATCCGCATGCCAACGGTGGATTGTTATTGCATGAACTTCTTATGCCTGACTTCAGGAAATACAGCGTAGATGTACCAAATCCGGGATCAGTTCAGGCTGCCGACACGCATGAACTTGGCATCTTTTTGCGCGATGTGGTAAAACTCAACCATCAACAACGAAATTTTCGCATTTTCGGACCCGATGAAATCCTTTCCAACCGTTTAAGCGCCGTTTTTGAGGTAACCAACCGTCAATGGGAAGCTCAAACACAAGACAATGACGAATTCCTTGCACCCCATGGACGAGCAATGGAAATGCTGAGCGAACATCAATGCGAAGGCTGGCTCGAAGGATACCTGCTCACCGGACGTCATGGGCTTTTTACCAGCTATGAAGCTTTTATTCACATTGTCGATTCGATGTTTAATCAACATGCTAAGTGGCTGAAAGTAAGTGCCAAACTACCCTGGAGAAAGAAAATAGCCTCACTAAATTATCTGCTTGCTTCACATGTTTGGCAACAGGCACACAATGGCGACACCCATCAGGATCCCGGGTTTATCGATCATGTGGTAAACAAAAAGTCATCCATCGCGCGTGTTTATCTGCCCCCCGATGCCAATTGTTTACTATCTGTTTGGGACCATTGTCTGAGAAGTCGAAACTATGTTAATGTTGTGATCGCCGGTAAATATCAGGCACCCCAATGGTTAAACATGGATGAAGCCATCGATCATTGTACCCGCGGAATTAGCATCTGGAAATGGGCAAGCAACGATCAAGGTTCACAACCCGATGTAGTGATGGCCAGTTGCGGTGATGTACCTACGCTCGAATCATTAGCAGCAGTTTCAATACTTCAGGAACATTTACCTGAAATAAAAATCAGGGTGGTCAACGTGGTCGATTTGATGAAACTTGAACCCAATACTGAACACCCGCACGGATTAACCGATGCAGAGTTCGATGCATTTTTCACCATTGATAAACCCATAATATTTGCCTTTCACGGCTATCCAAAACTCATCCATCAGCTTACTTACCGCCGTACCAATCATGGAAACATGCATGTACGTGGTTATAAGGAAGAAGGTACCATCACTACTTTTTTTGACAATTTGGTACTCAATGATCTTGACAGGTTTCACCTGGTAATAGACGTAATCAACCGTTTACCACAAATGAGTGATAAAGCTATAAAACTGAAAATAATGCTTGAAGATAAATTAATTGAACACAGAACATATATCAATAAAAATGGTCAGGACATGCCTGAAATACTTACTTGGAAATGGACAAAAAAAAATTAAAAAGAAGAAGAATATGAAAACAACAAAACAATTGGGCATTTGGATGGATCATTCAGTTGCTTACCTGATGGAATACGATAAAGATGGCTTGTCTACTGCAACACTGCAACCACGAAACGATGAAGCGGATAAGTCCTTCAATGCCCACGATGAAAGCATCATCCAAAACAAAGAACAGAACCAATTAGCATCCTTCTTTAAAAGTATTAGTGAGGTGATTGGTGTTTATGATGAAATACTCCTGTTCGGTCCCACCGACGCTAAAACGGAGCTTTTCAATGTCTTAAAAAACGATCGTCATTTCGAGAATATTAAAATAGAGCTTAAACCTTCCGATAAAATGACAGACAATCAAATGCATTCATTTGTCAATGAACATTTTAGCCATTGAATGATCCTTGCATTTTACGGTTTCAATTACTCAAATGATGATGTTCAAAACAGAACAATAAGATCCTTCAATGAAGATATACATCAATCATGATTGATTGATCAACAGCTGTGAAATGTGTAACATATTACCAAATGTGTGTAACACTTTTAAGTGCTAAGATATCCAACTTTGAAAGATACAAACAACTTCTAAAACTGATCGACATGAGCAATCTTTTATACATCATCGCTGTCATTCTAATCATTCTCTGAGCACTGGGTTTTTACGCCCTTGAATTGGGAAACGTAGTACACATCCTGCTCATTATCGCAGTCATTGCAATCCTGCTTCGCCTGATTAGGGGAAATAGAGTTTTATAATCATTCATTGTTTTCATCGATTATAAATGAAATAAAATGAAACAGATTAAACATACAGTTTTACTCATCACAGCCTTAATTTTTATGGTAAGCACAGTAAATGCTAAAAACCTGACAAACAACTCGAATAGTAAGTTGCAAGTTGGCTTAAAAATTGGAGCAAACTTATCGAACATTTATGACGCAGAAGATGAGAGCCTTACCGCAGATTCAAAATTCGGTTTGGCGGGTGGTGCTTTTGCATCCATCCCCATAGGAAGCTTTTTAGGCATTCAACCCGAATTTCTTTTTTCTCAAAAAGGATATAAGGGATCAGGAAGCATTCTTGGAAGTGAGTATACCTACAGCCGTACTTCAAACTTTATAGATGTACCCATATTCGTTGCTGTTAAACCAATTAGCAAGCTGACACTTTTATTGGGACCTCAATATTCCTTTCTGATAAAAGAAACCTACAAATTTGAAAATGAATTAATTGACATTAACGAAGAGCAGGAGTTTAAAAATGACAACATCCGAAAAAATACCTTGTGTGTTGTTGGAGGACTTGATGTGAACCTCAATCAATTGATTATAGGTGCAAGGGTTGGATGGGATCTTCAAAACAACAATGGTGACGGAACTTCTACAACTCCCCGTTATAAAAACATTTGGTATCAGGCAACTTTGGGCTTCAGGTTATCCGGTAATTAAAAACACTTGAATGACATTCATTCAAGATTTGAAGCAATACAAACATTTAAAAATAAATAAAATGGAATCATCAAATCACACATTCAGCTTAATTGGCGGCTTGCTTATTGGAGCATTGGCCGGAGCTGCACTGGGAGTCTTATTTGCCCCTCACAAAGGGAGTAAAACCAGGAGCAACCTCGTAGATGGTGCACAAGAAATCGCTCATGATCTCAAAAGGAAAATGAAGAAAGAAGTAAAGGTCATCCGCCGGAAAGCGAAAGATCTCGAAAATTCAGCCAAAGAAAAGTTCGAGGAAATGAAAGAAAATGTTACTCATAAGGCAGAAACAGTTTAGCATCACCAAAAAGAAGCGACCAATCGTGAAGTTGATTCAACCTATCGGTTGATCGTCTTTTTTCAACACAATCAATTGAAATTCAATAATAAATGAATCATGAAACTGAAGCTGGAGAAAATTGAAGAACTCATTGTGAACCTTAAAAGTTACACCAATTCCACCATTGAGCTTGTTCAACTCGAAGCAGCCCAACATATTTCGGCCATTATTGCCAAAGTTGCCAGCGGCCTGATTGTATGGGTGGTGATCATTCTGTTTACTTTATTCTTAAGCCTGGGGATCAGCTTTTACCTGTCAGATCTTTTGGGAAATCTATATTGGGGATTTGGAATTGTAGCAGGTATATATCTGCTCTTGGGCCTCATCCTCATTATTGGCCGAAAAAAATTATTAATGAAACCCATCAACGATCAATTCATCCGGGAAATATTTCAAAAATAAGTGAATACTGAACAAATGGACAAAACTGAAATCATCACCGGAAGCGAATCATTAAGCAGGCAAATTTCTCAGCTGAAGGCTGAAAGAGCAGCTCAAGAGGAAGCATTAACCCAATCGTTCAACGATCTGAAACAACTCATCTTTTATCCAGCCAAAAACATTAAGATCTACAGCAACAATCTACCAAGTAGAAAAAGGGAGTTGATCAACCTTTCCAAAATTGTATTGAATATGGGTACCGATTATATTCTTGAACAAAGTTTTGGAAAGCGTCAAAAACTGAATGATTTTCTCACTGCTGTAATGATAGAACTAATATCAATTCCATTGATAAACAGAGGTATAACAAAATTATTCACCGGTATAGACAAATATCTGTTTGGCGAAACAGCATCAAATGATTAAAAGCAATCTCATTAACAAATCAACACAATGAAAACAATTACAAATCTAACAAGAAAGATCATGCTAAGCCTTGCAACGGGACTTATGCTATTTGTTTTTAGTGCATGTGCCACCAAGGTGATTTTCTTATCATCGGCGGTAGTACCGGCAGCCCAGGGAACTGTTACCATCAAAGAGGATGGAAACAAAAACTATTTCATTAAAATTCAGACAAAGAATCTGGCTGATTCACAAAAATTGACACCACCTAAAAATGTGTATGTAGTATGGTTGGTCACCGACAACAACAGCACCAAAAACATTGGCCAAATCATTAGTACATCCGGTTCAATGTCAACTAAGCTGAAATCATCATTCGAAACGGTCAGTTCGTTTAGACCAAATAAAATTTTCATCACTGCCGAAAACGAAGCGGACATTTCCTATCCTTATTCCGAAGTGGTACTAACCACTGATTTTATCAGTTTAAAAAATTGAATGAATCGTCAACAATCAGAATAATTCAAAATTTTAAAAATCAAATAATTACAAGAAAGATGAAACGTATAACCTTAACAATAGCAATCATCATCATGGCCTTTGTGTCGTTTAGCCAAAATCCATTGCCCAAGGGAAGTAATCAATTAAATTTTGGTGTTGGATTTTCTGGTTGGGGTATCCCGCTTTACGTCGGCTTCGACCACGGGATCCATCAGGACATCACGCTTGGCGGAGAGCTCTCCTATCGTTCATATCACGAAAACTGGAACAGCAATACTTATAATCACAATATTATTGGGATATCTGGCAACGCCAATTATCACTTCAATACCATCCTCAATATTCCTTCGAGATGGGATTTTTATGCAGGTCCAAATGTTGGCTTCTTTATTTGGAACTCACCCAACACGTATGATGGAAACAACAATTCAAGATTGGGCCTGGGCGGCCAAATTGGTACCAGGTATTATGTTTCTGACCGTGTTGGCTTGAACCTTGAATTTGGAGGTGGTAATGCTTTCACCGGAGGAAAATTCGGCTTAACAATCAGAATATAAAAACATACATATTTTTCCCGGATTGAAAAGTGAACCAACACATCCGGCCGGCATCATTCATCATTGAATGTATGACGGCCGGATGTGTTTTTTAACATGGTTGTACATCAGGCTGTTCACATCGAACGAAGGTTCACCAAAAATTGCATCACTCCCTTGATGTTCCGGAGCAATGATGTTATGGAATAGTATCCCCTGTCGATGAGGAGGAGATATAACCATCGTCATTTTTGAAATTATTTGACAGGCTTTTCTATTTTTGCCTGATGCAGCTTCGCCACAACATTTACAAACTGTATGTGATCAAAACCGCCAAATGGTTTTCCCTGATCATGCCAATTGTGGTGCTCTTTTTCCAGGAGAACGACCTGACAATGACACAGATTTTCATCCTGAAAGCAGTTTACTCGGTAGGTATGCTGGTATTGGAAATTCCATCGGGTTATTTTGGCGATGTGTGGGGCCGTAAAAAAACGCTGATGGTAGGAACCATGCTCACCACCGCAGGTTTCATGATTTATACCGGATCGTACGGTTTTTGGCAGTTTCTGGTGGCAGAACTGATTCTGGGAATTGGCCAGAGCTTCATCTCAGGGGCCGATTCAGCCATGTTGTACGATACCTTGAAAAGTGAAAAACGCGAAAATGAATACCTGAAATACGAAGGCCGGGTAATTTCAGTGGGAAATTTTTCAGAAGCCATTGCAGGCATACTCGGTGGCTTATTGGCTACCATCAGCCTGCGCACACCCTATGTGGTTCAGGTATTTGTATCGGCAGCAGCCATCCCTGCTGCATTCACCCTCATAGAACCAAAGCTCGATTTGCCCAAAAGGGTGGCCGGCCTGAAAGACATTTTTAATGTCGTGAAACATGCCCTGGTTGTAAACACCCAACTGCGGAATTTTATTTACCTCTCTTCACTCATTGGTGCTGCTACCCTCACCTATGCCTGGTTTATACAACCCTATCTGATTGCGCTTAAGTTGCCCGTTGCCACCTTCGGGATCATCTGGACCCTGTTGAACCTCACGGTGGGTTTCTCTTCAATTTTTGCTCACCGCATTGAAAAGCACTTTACCCAGGTTCAAACTACCGGGTTCATTGTCATTTCAATCGCACTGGGTTTTATGCTTACCGCCGCTTTTGTTTCAATCTGGGCCATTCCATTACTCTTTTTGTTTTACCTGATCAGGGGAATAGCCACTCCTGTGCTGAAAGATTATATCAACGTCATGATTGATTCTGAGAACAGGGCTACAGTTTTATCACTTCGAAATATGTTTATCAGGATCATTTTTGCCATCACGGGCCCCATATTGGGATGGATTACCGACCACTTCTCTTTACAAGCCGGACTGGCAATGGCAGGATGCTTTTTCCTGGTAACCGGACTGATACTTTTTATCTGCACCTATTCATTGAGCTCCAGTTGCAAACCATCATAAGCAAAAGCTACATGGGGAGGCAATTTCAAACTGACTTCGCGGTGCAAACCCATCTGATGGCTGATGTGGGTAAGATATGCCTGCTGCGGCTTTACTTGACTGATAAGGGTAAGCGCCTGATTTAAATTCATGTGCGACAAGTGCTCTTCCTGCCGGAGGGCATTAACAACCATCACATCGAGCCCGTGAAGTTTCTCCAGCTCAGCCTTTTCAAGGGTTTTCATATCGGTGAGGTAAGCAAAATTCACGATTCTGAAACCCAATACAGGTAGCTTGTAATGCATGGCCCTAACCGGAACAATGTTGGTAGAACCTATGTTAAATGGGTGATTTTCAATGTCGAAAAGATTCATTTGTGGAATACCGGGGTACTTCATACCAGCAAAAACATAAGAAAAAATCTGTCTGATGGATTTCTGTACCCGGTGTTCGGCATAAATATCGGTAGGACATTTCTGTACCCAGTTAAAAGCCCTGATATCGTCGAGACCGGCAATGTGATCGTAATGCTCATGGGTCAACAAAATGGCATCCAACTTTTTAAGGCCCACTGTCAGCATTTGCTGGCGAAAATCGGGACCTGCATCGATGACCAGGGTTTTATCATCCAGCTCCACCAATACCGATGAGCGCAAGCGATGATCGCAGGGATCGGCCGATTTGCACACCGGACAATCACAGGCCACAACCGGCACACCCTGCGAGGTTCCTGTACCTAAAAAAGTCACTTTCACTTTGTTTCCTAATTTGATCCCACAAAAATAAGGGGCTCAGGTTATGATTCAATTTTTATTCATGGTATTTTTGTGCCAAAATTAAAATTATGCAGCAAGCGCTTTAT
>JAFGVJ010000287.1 GCA_016938055.1 Prolixibacteraceae bacterium | reverse complement strand
TACCCGTCGATGATGGAATTCAGTGGTGCATTTACCTACGGATTCTATGGAGTAATGAGTGTACTCTCGTTGATTTTTGTTTGGAAGATGGTTCCCGAAACCAAAGGGAAAACACTCGAAGAAATGGAAAAACTCTGGACAAAATAATCAAGCAAAAAGTCATTGGTCATTGGTCATTAGCAAACTCAATTTTCAACTAATGACCAATGACTTTTTTTCAAATGACTTATTTCGGTTCCCAATAGCAAACCTTGGGCGAAACAATGGCCCCTTCGGCTTTCAATACTTTCATGGCCTTGTCCACTTCTTTCTTATCAAGACCAGCAGCCTCGGCTATTTCACCAGCTTTCAAAGCTTTACCGGCCTTTTTCATCACATCCAATACTTTTTCTTTGCTCATTATGAATAGTTGTTGGTTAATAAAGTTTCCATAATTGATCCGGACCCAAGCTCTTAAATAGCCTGGTACAGATTCATCTTCCGTTATTTTTCAAAACGTTCAGCAATTACTTTCCAGTCAAGTACTTTCCAGAAATCTTCAACATAGGCTGGCCGCAGGTTTTGTTTATCAAGGTAATAGGCATGTTCCCAAACATCACAAGTGAGCAATGGCTTTTTCCCTTCGCGCAAGGGATTGCCTGCATTCGAAGTCTGAACAATTTCAAGCTCACCGGCGGCATTGACCACCAGCCAGGCCCAGCCGCTTCCAAAAAGAGTAGCTGCAGCTTTGGTGAATTGTTCCTTAAAGGCATCGAACGAGCCAAAAGTAAGTTCTATGGCTTCCTTGAGGGCTCCCCTTGGGATGTCGCATCCATCCTTTGCAAACTGATGAAAATAAAAGGTATGGTTCCAAACCTGGGCGCCATTATTGAAAATACCACCCGAAGCATTCATCACTATTTCGTCGAGCGAAGCCTTTTCAAATTCAGTACCCGGAATCAAGTTGTTGAGATTGTTCACGTAAGCCTGATGGTGTTTCCCGTAATGGAACTCCATTGTTTGCTTGCTGATGTATGGTTCCAGCGCATCGAGCGCATAATGTAACCTGGGAATTTCGAATTTCATGGTTGTAGATTTTAATGGTTGATTTGAAGCCTCAAAATACAACATATTCTGCGAAACATCAAGCTAGTGTGACAACTGAAAGTAATTTCAAGGCTTGTTGTTAAATTGAAAAAGAAAAGACCCGTGCAGGAAAATTACACGGGCCTTTTATCGAATGTTTAGATTCTTCAATTATTTAATTCCCTTCATCATTCTGTTCAGGAAGGGTGAAATGGCCATCAGAATAAGCGCTGCAATCAAAGTTTCGCCGGCAATGAACCAAAATATTGGCAGGTCGAATTTCAGGGCAATGGCTTTCATTTGCGAAGCCAGAAAGTTTCCGGCAGCCAATGAACCCATCCAAACCCCCATGATGGTGGAAACCAGCTTAGGTGGCGAAAGTTTAGTCACCATGGACAAGCCAATGGGCGATAAGCAAAGTTCTCCCCAGGTGTGGAGCAGGTAAACCAGTAACAACCAGAGCGGGCTCACAAGGTTACCGTCTTTGGCAAAACCGTTGGCAATGGCCATCACCACAAAACCGGTGCTGAGGGCCAGCATCCCGATCCCAAATTTCATGGGAGTATTGGGATTCAAGCGGTGCTTGTCCAGAAAGGACCACAAGAAGGTGAAAACCGGTGCAAACAGGATAATATAAATGGCATTCACCCCCTGAAATGCAGAAGCAGCCATTTCATAAGTTCCAATCGTCCGGTCAACATTATCACGTGCAAAAATATTCAGGGTACTCCCGGCTTGTTCAAAACCACTCCAGAAAAAGATGTTGGCAATGGCCAAAATAAAGATGACGCCAATACGGCTCCATTCTGTACGACCCTTTGTTCCTTTGAAAATATTTGTCAGCAGGTAAATGATGCCCGCAACAGCTACCACCTGAATAATCAGGTCACCAGTTGCTTTGGGAATGGATCCCCAGCCATAAATAAAGCTGTACACCACTGCCACAATGATGACTACATAAAATAAGATACTCCCCCAGTCCTTGGCAGCCAGACGATTTCTGACAGCTTTTACTGCAGGGGGCATGCCAATATTCCCCAGTGTATGGCTGCGGAAATAAAACCATAAAGTACCAATCACCATGCCTATACCTGCTGCCAAAAATCCATATTCCCAGGCAATTTGCTCACCCAGCGAGCCGGCTATCATGGGCGACAAAAATGCACCCAGGTTAATTCCCATGTAAAAAATAGTGAAACCACCATCTTTTCGTGGATCATTGTTATCATAAAGTTCTCCAACCATGGTAGAAATATTGGGCTTGAAAAAACCATTTCCAAAAATGAGCACCCCAAGACCGGCAAAGAAAATCAGTTTGCGGGCTTCCAGGTCCATGTCTACCATCATGGAGCTGGCGGCCAGTGTGAACTGACCAATGGCCATGGTCACTGCTCCAATGTAAATTGCTTTTCGTTGTCCCAGTATTTTATCGGCCAAAATGCCGCCCAGAATTGGCGTCACATAAACAAGCCCTGTAAAAACACCGTAAATGGTGAAAGCTTCAAGTTCAGACAAACCAAAACCGCCATTGGCATACGATGCTGTGAGAAACAACACCAACAACGCACGCATGCCATAATAACTGAACCTTTCCCACATCTCGGTGGCAAATAACGAGGACAAAGCCATGGGATGACCGAAAAAGGAAGTATTCTTATCTTTCGTCATAAAAAAATTGTTAATGGTTTTATAAGATCAACAAATGTAACATTTTTCCTTTATCACAAAAGAACAGAACTTGAGCATGCCGGGTTTGAAAACATGAAAGACCTGAATTTATCCTGATGAAAGCAGGGCACTCAAGCCAAATCTTCTTAATTTTAACCATCTATTCTGAGAAAGATGAAACTGTTTAAAACAAGCGATATCGCCATCATTGACCAATACACCATTGAGCATGAACCCATCGGGGACATTGACCTGATGGAAAGGGCGGCTCAAACCATCGTTCACTATTTGGTTTACGAAACCGATTTTTCAGGCAAAGTGCTGGTCTTTTGTGGTCCCGGCAACAATGGAGGCGATGGGCTGGCTGTTGCACGTTTACTGGCAGAACAGGGTGAAAGATTCCGCATTCAGGTATGTTTGTATTCAGGAGGAAGGCCCCTTTCCAATTCAGCGCTGATCAACCTAAAACGGCTTGAAATACAAGGTAAATCTACCCTTGTTTTGCTGGATCCATCTGCTCCGCTTCCCGAAATCGATCCTGAGGCAATTGTCATCGACGCACTTTTTGGTTCCGGCTTGAACCGTCCGCTGGATGGATATCCTGCCTTGCTGGTGAAACACCTCAACCAATCGGGAGCCGAAATTCTATCCATCGACATCCCTTCTGGATTGATGGGTGAGGACAATCGCAACAATCAAACGGAACACATCATCAGAGCAACAAAAACCATCACTTTTCAGTTTCCGAAACTCAGTTTTATGTTTCCCGAAAATGAACTTTTCATTGGTGACTGGAGTATTGCTGATATCGGGCTTCATCCCGAGATCATGGAAATACTTCCTTCCCCATACCATTTGATCGAAGACGCTGATGTTTCTGGTCTGATGAAAACCCGAACTAAGTTTTCCCATAAGGGGACTTATGGACATGCCCTGCTCATTGCTGGCTCCTATGGAAAAATGGGAGCCGCGGTTTTGGCCTCCAAAGCTTGTTTGCGATCGGGGGTGGGTCTGCTTACCACCCATGTTCCTCATTCCGCTTACCCCATCATTCAAACAGCAGTTCCCGAAGCCATGGTGTGCATCGACGAGTCGGACCTGATGTTTACCAGTGTTCCTCACCTTGAGCAATACAGTGCCATTGGCATTGGCCCGGCCATCGGTACAAAAGTCAATAGCCAACGAGCGCTACAGTCATTACTTTCCAGTGTAAGCCAAGCCATGGTGCTTGATGCCGATGCCCTGAACATATTGGGTGAACATCGCGAGTGGCTCGAACATCTACCTGAGTATTCAATTCTAACACCCCACCCCAAAGAATTTGAACGCCTCACTCGCCAGGCTTCAGGAGGCTATGATCGCCTGCAATTGGCCATCGACTTTGCCAGCAAGTACAAAATTGTTTTGATAGTAAAGGGAGCTCACACCATGATCGTAGCACCCGACGGACAAGTCTGGTTCAATACCACCGGCAATCCGGGCATGGCAACAGCCGGAAGCGGCGATGTGCTCACCGGAATCCTGCTGGGACTGCTGGCTCAAGGCTATCCTCCATTGGATGCAGCCCGAATAGGGGTATTTGGCCATGGACTTTCGGGCGATCTGGCAGTTAACCTTCAGGGAATGGAAGCACTGATTGCATCCGACATCATTGAAAACCTGGGCGAAGCCTTTCGGATCATGCACAAATAGTGTCAGCAATGTTGCCTGTTCCCATCCATTTCTCCATCTTTGTATTGTTTCATCTAAAAAAAAATCACTATGCGCAATACCGGAATCCTTTTGATCATATTCCTTTTGATAACTTGTTCAACTGAAGTATTCGGCCAAAAAAAGAAGTCCGACGAAGAATCCATCCTTCTCAACCAGCCTCAACAATTCGATGGCATTGTATATGCCCTGCCCAGAACAACGCTGGTCATCGAAGTGAAGGCGCAAAAAACCACCTTTGTGCCGGGGCCCTATGCCGCATATGCCGATAAATATTTGGGCATCAAACAGGTAAAGACTGTACCCGAAGAAAAATGGCAACTCATTTCAATGGATATCAACACCCTGACAGAACCAGATCCGGAGGCCATTTATAAAAGTATGAATCAAGCTGCGGCTATCGCGTTGAACAGCGAAGGCATTATTGCCGGCATCATGGTACCCGGACAAACTTCGGAACCATTGCTTACGGGATTTCATCAACTCAAGCAAAAAGCAACCGATCTGATATACACCGATCTGTCATCTGATGAGTTTTATGAATTGACCGTGAATCCTGAAAACGGCACTGAAGCATTAGTCCTAAAAAGTACTGAGCAGAAAGCCCGCGAAGCTGCCGATTACCTGATTCGGCTCCGAAAGAAAAGGGCTTATACCATTCTGGATCCTTCCGATGTGGTGCCCGAAGACGGAAAAGGTTATGAAATCTTCCTGAAAGAAGCCGAAAAACTGGAGAATGAATACACCCGATTGTTTACCGGCACCCTGGAACAGCACTCACAGCATCATCGATTTATTTTTGTTCCTGAAAAGAAAGAAGTCAAAAATGAATTGTTGTTTCGCTTTTCTGAAGAGAAAGGGGTGCTACCCAAAACGGATATTTCCGGAAAACCGGTGATGATTTCACTGCTGAGCATTCCAAATACCTTGAAAAACATTCAGGCTGTCAGTAAAACAGCTCAGCCAGACGCAGGACAAAGCGGAGTTTTTTACAGGGTTCCGGTGGTGGCGGAGCTGAACATTTCCGATGGGCTCAATACGCTGTATCATGGCCAATTAACCCTTCCTCAGTTTGGAGAAGTACTTCCTGTTCCCGAGCACTTGTTAAACGGGCAATATGCAGTTTCCTATCAAATTGAAACTGGAGCCATTAAAGAAATCAAACCTTTGAAATAAGCGAAGCCTACTCAGGGCGGAATACAATCCGGTATGTTGTTTGGGATTCCACAGGAATTCCATCCTTTACAGCCGGTGCCCATTTCGGACCATTCTGAAGCAAACGAATGGCTTCGTTGCTGAAATCAGCATTACCCGGAGCTTTCTCAATGTTGAAGTTTTTAAGCTGACCAGTAGTAGTAACAGTAAAGCTAACTTTGAGGGTTTCCCTGGAACCGCCATCAACGCTTTCCGGATAAACCTGCTCCCTTTCGATGTACTGTTTAAACAGATCGAAACCACCAAGCGGTTGCGCCTGAGCATTCACTCCTTTCCGGTACAAGGTTTCGGGCATACTTCCATTTTCCGGAGTTTGTGAAATTTCCTTTTCTTCGTCCACTTGTTTTTCGGTAAAAGCAGCGGGCTGAACGGACTCATTACTTTGTGTTTCAACCAGTCCGGGAGTTGTTTCGCCAATGTTGTCAACAGTCAGTGACGACATGACAACCCGTGGCATTGCAGTAGGTTTTTTGACCGAACGTGGTGTATCTGCTTTACTAGCCAGCTGTTCCGTCAATCTTTTTTTATTGGTAGTTTCCTTTAAAGCCGTTTGATCAATGGATTGATCCTTAGTGAGCGATTCAGCTTTCTGGGCGAACATGTCAGAAACGGAATCAGTCAAACCAATTGTATCAGCCTGCCGAACCATCAACGCAGAATCGATCAACGGTATGGATGTTTCAACAGGTTTGGATTGACTCCGGGCCAACTGATTGGCTGCACGTTGCTGAAAAAATAACAGACCAACAACTAGCAGAGCAACGCTGGCAGCTGCAACATACAGAAAATTTCTTCCAAAGCGAAGATGGATGCGTTTCTTCCCGGAGATGAGATCGATAGCATTCAGGTCCTTTTCGATATCGGCTGATTTGAACGCTTCAAATCCTTCAAGCGCTTCGGCAAGAAAAGGATCCCTTTCCAGTACGCGCTCAAACTGATATCGCTCCTGATCCGTCATTTTATTGTTACGGTAGCGAATCAGTTCGCCGAAGTGTTCATTATTTTTAAGATAATCTGACATGTTTCGCTTCCAAACAAATTTTCAAGTTCCGTTTACCATTCTGAAGATGGCTTTTGACAGTTTTCACTTCCAAATCCAGGGTTAATGCAATTTCCTGATAACATTTCTTTTTGAAATAGAAGAGTTCAATGCTGTTTTTTTGCTCATCTTTTAATTGTGCAATACAATCTTTCAAGGCATCGGTCAAACGGGCATTTTCATCCAAAGGATGCAGTTCAAACCCCGATTCCATAATATTTTTCTCTTCCTCCTGCCAAGCCTTGAATCGCTGATCTTCTGCATTTTGCTTCCTGATTTCCATCAGGCATTGGTTTTTTGCCACCACGTATAGCCAACTTCTGAAGTTGATTATCTCTTGTTTTATCACTTCAATGGTCAGCTTTTCAAATATTTGCATGACCAAATCGCGGGCTTTTTCACGGTCTTTAAAATATTTTAGACCGAGGCCATACACCAGGAACATATATTTTTCATACAATTTTCCAAGAATTTCAAGATCGCCCGAACGCCTGAAATCCCTGATTTGAGACAAATCAAGCTGGCGGTCAAACTCTTGCTGTTTAAGTGATGAAGGCATATCGGCGATATCAAAATTGGAACACCTAAAAGTAACAACAAATATTCATCAAAAAAAAATATGGATTCTAAAAAGTTTTGTCATCCTCTAAGCAAAATCCATTCAATACAGCACAATGAAAGCTAAGATATTCATTTTACTTGCTTTGTTCTTAACAATCGGAACCACCAAGGCGCATGCGCAACAGGTGATCAAAGGCAAGGTCACCAACCAACAGTATCAATCACTCAATGGAGTGATCGTGATAGGCAACAACCAACAACAGGGAGTACGTACCAATCAGGAAGGTATTTATGAGCTTGTGACAGACAGCTTAACCAAATTCATTCGGTTTGAAATGCCGGGAATGAATCCCCTTGAAGTACCTGTCAATCAACTTTCAGTGATGAACGTTAGCCTAACAGAAAGTCTCAATCCAAGCATTGAACAGCATTCGGTGATTTCGGGTTCAGCATTGGTTCGCCAGAAATCTATCCCTGTTCATACAATGGCCCATATCAAAAACGGTTCGAGGATCATGGTCAGCTATGAACCGGTTGACTACAACACAGAAAACTATGCCCTGATCCGTGAAAATACGTTCCAACCGGCTGCAGATGAACCACTGTCGACCTTTTCCATCGACGTTGATAAAGCAGCTTATACCAACATCAGGCGTTTCATCAACAATGGCCAGCTTCCGCCAAAGGATGCTGTGCGTATTGAAGAGATGATCAATTATTTCCATTACAACTATCCACCACCCGAGGATAATGCAACTGTTTCAATGATCACGACTCACGCTGCCTGTCCATGGAACAAGCAACACCAATTGCTTTTCATTGGATTACAAGGGAAAAACATGAACACCAATGATTTACCTCCTGCAAACCTGGTATTTTTGATTGATGTTTCGGGTTCAATGCAAGCGCTTAATAAACTTCCATTGGTGAAAACGTCCTTAAAAATGCTGGTAGATACACTGCGGGACACTGACCGGATAGCAATTGTCACCTATGCCGGAGCTGCGCAAATAGTACTCAATTCGACGCCTGCTGCCCATAAAAGTATCATTAACAAAGCAATTGATGGCTTAAAAGCAGGTGGTTCTACAGCTGGCGCCGACGGACTTCAACTGGCCTACCAGGTTGCAGCTACCCATTTCATCAGGGAAGGTAACAACCGGATCATCATGGCTACTGATGGAGATTTTAATGTAGGCCAATCGAGCGATGCTGAAATGGAAAGACTGGTCAGTGAACAGGGACGACACAACATTGCATTGACAGTACTAGGCTTTGGCATGGGGAACCTGAAAGACAACCGCCTTGAATTGTTGGCTCAGGGTGGAAATGGCCATTATGCATACATTGACAACAGTCAGGAAGCATACCGGAGCCTGGTTAGTGAATTTGGCGGGACTATGTTTACCATTGCCAGGGATATGAAAATTCAGGTTGAATTCAACCCTGCACATGTCAAAGCATACCGTCAGGTTGGCTATGAAAACAGGAAACTGAACCAACAGGATTTCATTGACACTAAGCGCGATGCAGGCGATATGGGAGCAGGACACCAGGTGACGGTGATTTATGAAATGATACCAACTACATCAAATGAAGTGTTGCTTGATGTTGATCCGCTTCGATACCAGCAAAAACAAATGAAGCAACATCACAGCAATGAGTTGGCAAACATCAAAATACGATACATCGATGCTGGCACCGGAAAAGAAATGCGTCACGAGCATGTAGTGAACAACAATATGAAAACCATTGATGAAACGCCTGAAGCCTTCCGGTTTGCAAGCAGTGTGGCACAGTTTGGAATGTTGTTACGTGATTCACCTTTTAAGGGGATGGCAACGACTGACTCCATCGTAAAACTTGCCCGGTCAACTTTACCATCAGACAAGGGCGGCTATCGTGAAGAGTTCATTCGCCTGGTGAAAACTGCTGCATCGCTTGGTTTGACGCAAGAGCACGATGATTGTTTCCAGATAATTATTGATTGAGTGTTTGTTTTGTGTTTTAGGTAAAAAAGAAAAACCACGCCTGAAGCGTGGTTTTTACTTTGTATGTTTATTTGTTGAGGTTAACGGGTCAATGTAAGACTCAGGTCTTCGCTTT
>JAFGVJ010000286.1 GCA_016938055.1 Prolixibacteraceae bacterium | reverse complement strand
TAATGACTAATGACATAACAACTAGTAGCTTAATGACATACACAAAACAAGTAACAAGCAACCAATAACTACAGCTATGGAAATCATTAAAATCAACAATTTAAGCAAACGTTTTCCGGTAGGAAAAGGTGAATTTACGGCATTGAAAGACCTTAATCTAAGCTTCAGCGAAGGGGAATTTGCCGGCTTAATTGGTCCCAGCGGTTCGGGAAAAACAACGCTGTTGAACATCATCGGCTCCCTCGATGTCCCCACCGAAGGTGAAGCCCTGGTGCTGGGAAAATCCATCAGCAAACTGAACGCGCGCGAAGCCGCCGATTTACGAAAAAAACACCTGGGATTCATTTTCCAGAGTTACAACCTGCTGGCTGTGCATACGGTGTACGAAAATGTGGAGTTTCCACTCCTTTTGCTCAAGCTAAGTGCCGAAGAGCGCAGAAAAATGGTGCTCGATGCCTTGGAATGGGTTGGGCTCACGGAAAAGATCAAGTCCAAACCACCCATGTTGTCGGGCGGTGAATGCCAGCGGGTAGCCATTGCCCGGGCCATGGTAAAAAAACCATCGTTGGTGCTGGCCGACGAACCAACTGCCAATCTCGATGCTGCCAATTCGCACCACATCCTGAAAACCATGGAAACCTTGAACAGAGAACTGAAAACAACCTTTGTTTTCGCTACGCACGATGAAAAAGTCATCAGCTACCTCCGCCGGAAAATTTTTCTGAGCGATGGAAGAATCGATCATGAAGAATTGATGAACCGCTAAATTTATTTGTCATGAGAATTGCATTTAAACTGGCTTACCGGAACCTGATTGGTGCTGGATTGCGCACATGGCTCAACGTGCTCGTGTTATCCTTTTCCTTTGTGATCATCATTTGGGCCAAGGGTGTTTTGGTGGGCTGGGACCATCAGGCCAAAACCGACATGGCACAGTGGGAAATTGCACAGGGACAATACTGGCATAAACTTTACGATCCCTACGACTTTTTTACCATTGCCGACAGTCATGCACCCGTGCCTGAAGCATTTCAGGCAGCCATCGATCAGCAAGCCATGGTACCCATACTGGTTGCTCAGGGAACCATTTATCCCGAAGGTCGCATGATGCCCATCTTAATCAAAGGTATCAAAAGTGACCAAACGCTGTTGAAAATTCCCGCATACAAACTCGATACTATCAGCGATGCCATACCGGTCGTCATTGGTGCGAACATGTCGAAAGCCTGTCATCTGAAAAAAGGTGACCGAACCATCCTTCGCTGGCGCGACAGTCAGGGAACTTTCGATGCAGCTGAAATTGAGGTTGTGGAGGTTTTTTCCACCCTGGTTCCTTCGGTCGATGCTGCTCAGGTGTGGATCGATCTGAAGACGCTTCAGGAAAAACTGAACATGCCGGACGAAGCCACTTTGTTCAGCTTTGGTGCGCTGGAACATCAGCCGGCTGAACAGGGTGATTTTTTGCTAAAAACAACAAAGGATCTCACTTCCGAAATTGATGACATGATTGCAACCAAATCGAAGGGACAGGCTGTATTTTATGGTATCCTGTTGTTGCTGGCCATGCTGGCGATTTTTGATACCCAGATTTTGTCAATTTTTAGAAGACAAAAAGAGATCGGTACTTATGTCGCATTAGGCTACACCAGGCGCGAAGTGGTGGGCTTGTTTACCGTTGAAGGCGCTATGCATGCTGTTTTGGCTGCCGGCTTAGCAGCTGCTTACGGCATTCCGTTTTTTATCTGGCAGTCGAAGGTTGGTTTTACCATCCCCATGGATACCAGTGAATTTGGCATGGCCATTTCTCCTACCATGTATCCGGTATACAGCGTGGGGCTGATTCTTTCTACCACGTTGATTGTGCTCATTACCACCACAGTGGTCAGTTACTGGCCTTCGCGCCGCATTGCTAAAATGAACCCCACCGAAGCTTTGCGTGGGAAGATTCAATAAGAAGTACTTAAAAAAAGAAAATAACTATGATAAAATTCTTATTCAAAGGACTTTGGCGGGATAAAAGCCGGAGCAGGATGCCCATCCTGATTGTTGCGGTTGGGGTTGCACTGAGTGTTTTCCTGCATGCCTACATCACTGGTATGATGGGTGATTCCATCGAAATGAATGCCAAAATGAGTTTTGGTCATGTAAAAGTAGTATCGAAGGCCTATGCCGAAAATATGTCGCAGATGCCCCTCGATCTGGCCTTGATGGAAACCACTGATTTGACCCAGCGCTTGTCGCAGGAATTCCCAACCATTACCTGGGTGGAGCGTATTCAGTTTGGCGGCCTGGTCGATGCCCCCGATGCCGAAGGTAGCACAATGACACAAGGGCCTGCAGTGGGAATGGGAGTTGACTTATTGTCGGAGCATGCTGATGAGGTGGAGCGGATGAACCTTGCGCAGTCGCTGATTCAGGGACGTTTGCCCGGTCAGCCCGGTGAAGTATTGCTCAGCGATCAGTTTGCCCGTAACCTGAAAGTGAATCCCGGCGATGCTATTACCCTCATCGGTTCTACCATGTATGGAGGCATGAGTTATTACAATTTCATTGTTTCGGGAACAGTTTCATTTGGCGTGAAAGTCCTCGATAAAGGAACAATGATTGCCGACATTCAGGATGTGAGACTTGCCCTCGACATGGAAGATGCTGCCACTGAAATTGTGGGTTTTTTTAGCATAGGTTATTTCGATGGCGACATTGCTTCAAACATTTCACATCAGTTCAACGACAAGTTTACTGAAACTCCCGGCGATGAATATGCCCCTGCCATGCTTACCCTGAAAGACCAGCCCGGTATGGGACAGATGGTTGATTTGGGAGCTGCCATGGGGGCCATCATTACCGGTGTGTTCATGTTTGCCATGGCCCTGGTGTTGTGGAATGCCGGTTTGTTGGGCGGAATACGCCGTTACGGTGAATTTGGAATCCGCCTGGCAATGGGTGAGGCAAAAAGCCATGTTTACATAAGCTTGTTGTACGAGTCGGTGATGATTGGCATCATGGGTGCTGTTGTTGGCACAATGTTCGGATTGTTTTTTGCCTGGTTGCTACAGACTTATGGATTGGATCTGGGCGACAGCATGAAAGGATCCTCCATCATGCTGCCTACGGTGTTAAGGGCCCGGATTACCCCGGTTGATTTTTACATCGGATTCATACCCGGAATCGTTTCAACACTGATTGGTACAGCTCTGGCCGGACTAGGAATTTACAAACGGAAAACTTCACAGTTATTTAAGGAGTTGGAAGTTTGAATTTGATGAAGTTGGAAGGTTGTGTTTGGAAAGGTCATGACTCCGTGGTCATTGGAAAGGATCTTTGAGATAATAATTGATTCGCTTGAGTCTGCTTGCAGTATCTTAGTTTTTTATTCCCAGCGTAGCGAATGACCACGTAGTAATTACAGCGAAGCGTATGACCACGTAGTAATTACAGCGAAGCGTATGACCACGCAGTAATGACCGCTAAGCGAATGACCACATAGTAATCCCAGCGTAGCGAATGACAACAAAATAATAAATGATTTTCAACAACTAAATGGAAATAAAATGAAACAAATTATCAATATCATGGTGGCATTTTTACTGGTTGTACCTTCAATGGCACAGCCAACAGCCAATGATTTACTGAAGAAAATCGATCAGAACCTGTCGTCGAAAAACCGGGTTTTTGAATCGGAAATGACCATACATGGCAAGCGGGCAAGCAGGACAGTGGTGTCAAAAACATATTCAGTAGGAGATAAACAAGCCTTTACAGAGTACCTTTCTCCAGCTCGTGAACAGGGAACAAAAATGCTCAAACTGGAAAACCAGTTATGGATTTATTCTCCATCGACCGACCGTACCATCCAGATTTCGGGACACATGTTGCGGCAAAGTGTCATGGGGTCGGACCTTTCATACGAAGACATGATGGATGACCGCAAGCTTACTGAGATATACGATGGCCAGGTTCTCCGTACCGAAACCCTCGACGACAGAACTTGTTACGTGGTGGAACTGATAGCCAATGTAAGCGATGTTGCCTACCATAAACGTTTGATGTGGGTTGATGCCGAACGTTTTGTTCCCTTGAAGGAAGAGCTCTATGCCAAAAGTGGTCAATTGCTCAAACAAACGGTGATGAGCGAGGTGCTAAAAATTCAGGGACGTTGGTTTCCTACAAAAATGGTTTACAAAGACATGCTCAAACAAGGTGATGGTACCGAATTTAAAGTATTGAATGCCAGTTTCGATCAGGATATTCCTGACTATCTTTTTACTAAAGCAGCCCTGAAACAATAGCCTTTCCGCATCGAATTTAATTGTCTTTGTTTAGCATTTTTCATTTCCCTCACTCATGTGCTGCGTAAATATATTTGACTTCATGTAAATAATATTTGACACTGTGTAAAATATAATTATCTTTGTGTCGATATTTTATTACATCACTTCAAAAATTTCTACATGAAAACAACGATTTCTTCTCATGAAAAAATGACCTACCTGTCGTTGACAGGATCCATCCTGATTTTTTTCTTTTATGTTCGTTACGTGTATCTACACAGTGTGGTGGTCAACCCGGACATTGTAAACGATTTCAGTTTTTGGGGGCGTTCATTTATTGTATTGATACCTGTGGCCATCGTGGTACAGATTGTCCTTCACATAGTGTTTGCCATCGTCAATAAGATTCTGACCAACGAGGACCTTCCTGCCAAGAGCGATGAAATGGTTCGGCTGATTGAGCTCAAGTCAATCCAACTTTCTCATTGGGTTTTTGTGATTGGCTTTTTCCTGGCAATGGGTTCGATTGCCCTGAACATGAAGCCGGCTGTAATGTTCATCCTGCTTATCTTTTCGGGCTTTATGGCCAGTATCAGTTCCGATGTTGCCAAGATCTATTATTACCGCAAAGGCTTGTAGTCATGAGTAAATGCAGAATCAACAACGAAATTCGTAAATTACGTTTTCTAAGCAATGAGATGACGCAGCAGGAACTGGCCGACCGTACCGGGGTAACCCGACAAACCATCGTGGCCATCGAAAACGGGAAGTATTCGCCCACACTTGAGCTGGCCTTCAGGATTGCTGAGGTATTCAAACTTCCCCTGGAAGATATATTCACCTACCAAACCGATGACGATGGAAAAAAATAAGCAAAGCATGAAGGCCATGGTGTTTACAAGCTATGGTTCGCCCGATGTAATCCATCAGGAACAAAGGCCCAAACCTGTTCCTCAGGCGGGTGAAGTATTGGTAAAGGTAGCTGCCACGACGGTGAATTTTGGCGATATCATGGCCCGGCGCTTCAG
>JAFGVJ010000285.1 GCA_016938055.1 Prolixibacteraceae bacterium | reverse complement strand
GTCATTAGTCATTAAGTCATTAGTCATTAAGTCATTAGTCATTAAGTCATTAGTCATTAGTCATTAAGTTATTAGTCATTAATGTAAGGATCAATTGTTTTTTTAGTCTTCAAATCAGCCTTATGGATGATACGATTGACTTCCGTCTTCCGTCTTCCGCCTTCAATGATTCCAAACCAGCATTAGTTGTACACCCTTGCCGCTAAACATGTTGTTGCCACCTCCCGGAGTGGGCATGCTGAAATTTGCCGGATTCCAATAGCCCATAGCATAGAGATAAATTTGTTTGAACTGGTGTTGATAATTCACAAAATTGTAGGTTTGCCTGTTCTTCCAATCATAATAAACCATGGCACTGATGTGATCAAACATTCCCAGGGGGTACGACATGGAAATGAGTGAGAAGGAAACGGGTTTTTCAAATGCGAAAGCCTTTTCTTCATAAGCCAGCAACAATTGTTCAAAAGCGACATAAAGTCCGCTTCCAATTCCCAGGGTATAATCGAAACCCAGATTGATCAACTGCTGATTGTCGAAAATTTTAAAATCGGTTTCCATGCGTGTCCACGATGCTTCTATCCAGGAACCCAGCGCCCAATCGATTCTCAGATCGAAGCCAAAGCGGTTTTCCGGGACATCGGTCGTACTGATGATCGACGAAAAGGGATTTTGAACCGAAGCAAGCCGATGATGGTACGAAAATGCTGCTTCGCCCAATGGGATCGGGTATTGCAGGCGTCCGCCATATTCAGGTTGACCTTTGGCTGTCGGACTAATTTCCCAGCCCTTTGCACGTTCGTTCCCGTACAAACCCCACATCCAAATGTTGGCATTGTTCAAAAAATAATAACGCCCCAGGATTCCCCAAACACCATCGGTGAGTTTGAGCGGATCACGGGGATCGATCTGGTCGAACCACATCAGCGGTCGCAACATACTGGCCGAACCAAAGTTGATTTTCTGCAATCCGACCCTGATTTCCAACTGGGGAGTACTGTAGCGTGCCCACAAACGATAGGGTTTCAGATCACCATCGCTTTCGATTTGGTCGAAACCTGCAAACGAGAGGTTCCCGTATACATTTGCTGATGCTTCGAAATCGATTAACCGTGATTTTTCATGCTGGATCTCACTGTTCAACTGAGGCAAATACCTTGCGCCCAGCCACCAGGCTTGTTCATTGGATGGATTAAAATGAGTATAAGTGATGGCCTGTCCTTTAAACTTCAAAGTTATGGCTTTCGCTTCCTGTGCCTTTACATTGATTGCCAACAAGAAAAAAAACGCTATAACGATCCATTTATTCATTGTGTCGTGGTAAAATTCCATAAAACATCATGTTCATAAACTCCATGATCACCGATTGGATGTTATTTCCATACATATGCAGCAATGCAGGATCGGTTGACATTTCTGTCATTTTCTGGGTCATGTAAAAAATGAAATCAATTTTCACATCTTTTCTGATCCATCCATTTTCAATGGCATTTACGTAATCGTTACGAACCATCATGGTCATTTTTACAGCCATTTCGCCAAAGAAAGCCTGTAATTCAGGATTCCAGCCGCTGTAAATGTCTTTCACCAGTTCGGCGCTCATTTCTTTGGTGCCTTCAAACTTCATGATCACCTGTTGTTTAATTTTTTCTTCAAAGGGAATATCTTGAGCCATCAATGCTTGATATTTGGCCCGGGAATCATCAAACATATTGGTAATGACTTTTTTGGCCAGCTCTACTTTATTGGGAAAAAAACGATAAAGGGTCATTTTACTGACTCCGGATTCACGGCAGATTTCTTCAATGGACACCCTGCGGATGCCAAATTTCCAGAACAGCTGATGGGCTGTTTCAAGGATTTGCTGATACTTTTGATTGTCTTCCATGCTGCACAGATTTTACTTTCACGGTACAAATATACGTTTTTATTATTTTTATGCAATTTTCGTATAGTTTTTATTTTAATGTTTTTCAGCAGAAACAGAATGTTTGCTTAAATTAATCCTCTCATCTTACTACTTTGGGTTGGAATAATTTTTGTTAACTTAAATTTTCAAAATCTAAAAATCCCATCAATGAACCTGTTTAAACTGCTACTACTTTTTCTGATTATTTCAACCAGTGCTTTTAGCCAAACCACGTTAACAGGTAACTTAATCGATAAAGAAAGCAACCAACCCATTGAATTTGCTACTGTTTATTTAAATGGAACCTCTATTGGAACCATCAGTGATTCCAGTGGTTTCTTCATACTCAAGAATATACCTCTACCATGTAAAGTGGTGGTCAGCCATATTAACTACGAAACGATGACCGCAGAATATCCGGTAACAAAAGTTCAAAAATTGGTGCTCAATCTTCAACTAAATCCCAAACAAAATAAGATCAGTGAGGTGGTGGTTAATAACAGGAACATGCGAAAGAAGAATTTGAGATACTTCAACAAAACATTTTTTGGAAAGGATAAATATGGTGATTATGCCTTTTTAGAGAATGATGGTGTTCTATTCTTTACTTCAATAAAGGATGAAAGGCCAAGCCAATATCATTTAAAGGAATTGAGACCGCCAGAAGAATTTAAAGCTGAAGCTGCTGCACCACTTGAGGTAAAGTTACCATTGCTTGGCTACGACTTATATATTGATCTGACGGAATTTTCTGTTAACAGATTAAATAATCAGGATTTGCATGAAACTCGTTGTTTGGGATATACCTATTTTATCCCAACTCAGGTAAATTCGGAGTATAAAAAGAAAAAAATTGAGGAGCACCGGCTTCATGCCTACTATAATTCACGACTTCATTTTTTTAGAGCACAATTTGCCAACCAATTGAAATTAAATGGATACTTAACGACCATTAAAACATTAAACTTAAAAAGTTTTGAATTTGAATATGAAGAATTTGATTTAAATAAGTATGTTATTCGAAACGAAGATGTTGTTGAAATAGTAGGTCTTAAAGACAAGTTTTTTTATGTGCTCTATTATCAGAACTTGAAAGGTAAGCCAATAGATATCAATACAAAAAGGAAGCACGCCCATCCTATTGTTTCTTCCATGTCGTTCAAAAAAGACACCTGCATTATTCTAAGTAATGGCCGGGTGCCTGATATGTCAATTGTGTTTGGTCCTAAAATAGGTGATAAAAAAGTTGGCTCCTGGCTACCTGACGATTATTGGCCAGAGTAGCAATACAGCACACTATCTACTTCATTTTCAAAATAAACCAAATTTTTTACTTCCAATTAAAAAGTTTTGTTGTAAATTGTATTGACCAAAAATTCAAGAAATGAAAACCATCAGAAAGTATCAAAAATTGGGTATTACAGGAATGCTTCTTGCATTTTTCTTTCTGCTCAATACTAATTTCACTCCCTCCAGCTTCGAGATTGAAATTGATGTTGCTCCTGCCGTGCTGAATTTGCAGAATCAGGCACAGGTGGTTACTGTTCATACTTCCATTGCCTACGGCTTGGTTGTAGCTTCGACCGTTTATTTGAACGACATTGCCATTAATAGCTGGAAAGCTGACGATCGTGGTTTTTTTGTAGCAAAGTTTTTAATGAAAGATGTCAAAGATTTACCCTTTGACATAGGTGCTGACAATCGGCTGATGTTGGTAGGAAAAACCATTACCGGGGAAAATTTTTGGGGCGAAGAAACGATCAAGGTGATCAATGTGATCCCCAAAAAATAAACAACGAATCGAGTGAGATCAGTAAGATCTCTTAGTAAATTGATTTGAGATTTGAGATTTGAAATTTGGGGTTAGGAATTTACTCCATGGTGATGACTATTTTCCCCTTTGCATGGCCATTCTTTAGCTTTTCCAAGGCCAGAATGGCCTCTTCAAATTTGTATACGGAATCAATGACTGCTTTGATCTTTCCAGCTTCGATGAAACGGGCAATTTGCTCCAGGTCATTTCCATTGGTGTCCATCAGCAGAAAACGGTAAAGCGCTTTTTTCTTTTTGATCAGTGGTTTGATCTGCATGCCCAGCAAAGCAAAAACAGGCCTCAATAAAGGTGAAAGCCCCAGTTCTATCTGTGATTGCCGGTCGATAAAAGGCCCCGGCAGGTTGATCACAGCACCCCCTTGCTTCAAAACCTGAAAAGCTTCGGAAGTATAATGTTTACCCACAGTATCGTAAACAAAGTCGATTTCGGACAGATGATCCAAATAGGTTTCAGCAGTGTAGTCAAATACCCGGTCGGCACCCAAGTGTTTCACCCATTCAACATTTTTGGTGCTGGTGGTGGTATAAACAATAGCACCAAGGGCTTTGGCATATTGGATGGCGAATGTTCCTACTCCACCCGACCCGGCATGAATGAGCACTTTTTGGCCTGCTTTCAGTTGGCCCAACTGAAATGCCTGATAGGATGTCAGACCAACCAGGGGGATACTTGCAGCTTCGATAAAACTGAGGTTGGAAGGTTTCAACGCAAGTGTCCCCTCTAAGGCAACTGCATATTCTGCAATCGTACCTTGCCGAAGGTAATCGACACTGGCAAAGACTTCATCACCGGCTTTGAACCGACTTACCTTTGCCCCCACCGCCTGTACAACACCCGCCACATCGTAGCCAATGGTCGCTGGAAATTGAATTTTTCGCAGGATGCGGGTATAGCCTTTCACCATCTTGTAATCAATGGGGTTGATGCCGGCAGCTTTTACTTTGATCAGCACATCATGTTCGCCATAAACCGGTACCAGACAATCCTGAAACTTCAGTTTTGCCGAAAGCTTTCCGTATCCGGTAAGCTGAAGTGCTTTCATCGTTTTCGTCATAAACCCGGGCAGTTGATGTTCAAGCAAATTTGAATCAAACCACTATTCACCGTACAATTCGGTACGTAATGCTTTGATTTTCTCACTCTTTTCGTATTCCGAATAATCCATCTGCTTATCGATGATGCCGTTGGGCGTCAGTTCAATCACACGATTACAGACCGTGTTGATAAACTCGTGGTCGTGCGAGGCCATCAACACACTTCCCTTAAACTGGATCAAACGATTATTAAAAGCCTGAATTGATTCCAGGTCGAGGTGGTTGGTTGGGGTGTCCAATATCATCACATTGGCATTCCGCAACATCATGCGGGCAATCATGCAACGCATTTTTTCACCTCCCGAAAGTACATTGGCCATTTTATAAACCTCTTCGCCTGAGAACAACATTTTGCCGAGGTAACCACGGATAAACATTTCACTGGTATCGTGTGAAAATTGGCCCAACCAATCAACAAGGGTAATTTTCTTTTCAAAGAAAGCACTGTTTTCCAAAGGTAGGTAGGCGGTTGTAATGGTTTGTCCCCAGACATATTCACCCGAATCGGCTTGTTTATGACCACTCAGAATCTCAAAAAGGGTGGTCATGGCACGGGTATCGCGCGATACAAAAACAATCTTATCATCTTTCTGAACCGTGAACGATAAATGGCGGAACAATATTTCTTCTTCGCTGCTCGCCGACAAATCTTTCACTTCCAATATATTGTTACCAGGTTCCCGATCGGGAGTAAACAGGATGCCGGGATATTTCCGGGTAGAAGGCTGAATTTCTTCGATATTCAATTTTTCCAACATTTTTTTACGGCTGGTAGTTTGCCTCGATTTGGCGACGTTGGCGCTAAAACGGGAGATAAACTCCTGAAGTTCCTTTTTCTTCTCTTCGGCTTTCTTATTCTGTGCCGATTGCTGACGCAGTGCCAACTGGCTTGATTCGTACCAGAATGTATAATTACCGCCATAAATACGTGCCTGTCCAAAGTCTATGTCCACGATGTGGGTACAAATTGAATCGAGGAAGTGGCGGTCGTGTGACACCACCAGCACTGTATGGTCGAAATTTGACAGATAATCTTCGAGCCAGGTAATGGTTTCCAAATCGAGGTCGTTGGTGGGTTCATCGAGTAACAAGTTATCGGGTTGCCCGAAAAGAGCCTGGGCCAGCAATACTTTCACTTTGATTTTCCCATCCATTTCGGACATCAAGCGGTGATGAAGGCTTTCTTTCACACCCAAGCCGCTCAACAAGGTGGAGGCATTATTTTCGGCATTCCAACCATCCATTTCGGCAAAACGTTCTTCCAGATGCGAAGCTTTCATTCCATCGGCTTCGGTAAAGTCGGCTTTGGCATAAAGTGTTTCCTTTTCCTTCATATTGCTCCAAAGCTCCTGATGACCCAATAAAACGGTATCGAGCAAAGTATATTCATCAAAGGCGAAATGGTCCTGTTTTAATACCGAAAGGCGTTCGCCAGAACCAAAGCTTACAGCACCTGAAGTGGAATCCACCTCTCCACTGAGCATCTTTAAAAAGGTTGATTTTCCGGCTCCGTTGGCGCCAATGATCCCATAACAGTTACCACTGGTGAACTTTAGGTTGACATCGTTAAATAAAACTCTTTTTCCGTACTGAATGCTTAAATTGGATACTGTAATCATCTGTATTTCTATTATCTATCATTGAACAAGGGCGCAAAAGTACACATTTCGGCTCAGGGTACAAATCATTTGGGGGAATGTTAACAGATATTAATCTTTCGGGAAGCATCAACATTTCATCGACAAAAATTTGCATAAAAAAATGGCGGGGAACCACCCCCGCCAACCAGTTACTTATGAGCAATCAAAAAATGAAAATTTCATGTAAAAAAAAGAGTTCGATCCACTTCACCAATCCTTCGCACTTCCCGAACCCTTTTTCATCATCTTAACTAAAACTAACTATTATCCTTTTGTCTTTACAATTTGCTTAATCTGATCGGCTTGCATGACACCAACGCCTTGCCAGCGAATTTCCCCGTTTTTAAAAAGCATCAGGGTTGGAATGCTTCTGATACCGTATTTTGTAGCTGCATCGCGATTCTTATCCACATTCACTTTCAATATTTTAATTTCACCTTTCATGTCGCTGGCCACTTGTTCAAGGATGGGAGCAACCATTTTGCAGGGAGCGCACCAGTCGGCGTAAAAATCGACCAAGACCGGTTGGCCACTATTGATTATTTCATTAAACGAACTCATATCATTTGCATATAAGATGTTCGAATTGTTGTTGATGAGGGATGCCGATCCTTCGGCTTGTTTGGGCGTTCGGGAACATCCGGCACTCCCTGCAAACAACAACACAATCACCATTAAACCAAAAAAAACTTTCATCTAAAAAACACCATTATTTAAGCAGGAATGTCTTCCTTCTTCTTTTCTACTTTCTTTTTCGAATTACTGAGCAAAACTCCCATCAATGCACCATAGGCTGTTGAATTGTACCATTTTGAAGTAATGGCACAGGTTCCTGTGTTACAGCCCACGAAACGCCAGTACAAGTAACCTGCCAGTGCCCCCAGGGCTATTCCAATCAGGTAATTCTTATATTTTAAAATGAAATTCAGCATTGATTCAGTTTTTGATCAATGCAAAGAAACGAAGCAGCCACAAAAAGCTTGGTAACTTATGTCACACAAGCGAACTAAAGTCAATTTTGTTACGACTGATTTTTACATCCCCGGTTTTTTCAAGTTGCTTCAAGAGTCGCGAAATCACTTCTCGTGAGGTGGTAAGATTATTGGCAATATCCTGATGGGTACCGTTATAAGTAGTTTCGCCGGTGGCTTTGAAACGGTCACTGAAGAATTTCACCAGGCGTTCGTCCATTTTTTTAAAGGCGATACTGTCAATGGTGGTCAGCAATTCGTCAAAGCGTGTACGGTAGGCATACATGACAAATTCCTTCCAGGTTACATAATCAATCATCCAACGGTCGAGGCATTCAACCGGAATTCGCAAGATTTCAGTATCTTCTTCGGCGAATGCGCTGATGTTGCTTTGCATGCGCCCCATGCAGCAGGTAAGTGACATGGCACACACCTGACCGGGGTTAAGGTAATACAGCAACACTTCACGTCCTTCCTGGTCAGCACGACACACCCTGACCAACCCTTCGAGAACAATTGGAAAACTTCGGATGTACTTACCTTCGCTCATCAACTCATCGTTTTGCTCAAAAGTGATCCATTCACCTTCTTTCGAGATTTCTTCGAGCAACTGTGGTTCAAAAAAGGGGAAACGTTTTCTGAGTATGTCAACTGCAATTGGAATGTCGTGTTGTTCCATCGTTGTTTTTTTAGCAAAAATACACCAAGCCGTCAAATAAAAAAATGGCAGCCATAAGGATGGGAATCAATTTATTTTCCTGAAGAAGTTAAAAATGGGAATCAGCGTGATTGGATGAGCACTTCATTCTCGTTCACCACCTGGTAGTTGATTTTCATGGATGTACAAACAATGTCGATGACTTCCTGAACGTTACCCGTATGGAACGATCCGCTAAAGGCTTCGCTTGATGACACCTGATCGTCGATATCGATGCCAAAATATTGTTCAACAACCGGCCAAAGCTCGTGAAGATGGATGTTCTCAAAACTGTAACTGAAAAGGGCATATTCCGGGTAACCAAAGTTATGACTCTTCTGTACCTGAAATAGTTGTCCTTTTCCACTAAAATGCATGCCATCGGAAATCCTGACTTTCTCACGAAGGAAGTCAACACCCACCACCCCTTCGTAACAATCAACGGCAAAGGCTTCTCCGTTATCGTTCACGCTAAAGCGGGTACCAATCACCAGTACACCACCTTTTTTGGTGTCGACGTAGAAGTTGCTTCCTGATTCGACTTCGAAATAGGCTTCGCCTTTCAATTTCACATTGCGTTGATAAAACAACTTTGAATGTTTTAGTACAGCACCATCGGCCAATACTACCCTTGAATGATCGGGAAGGTACACCACATTGGCTGCCAGCTCTTTTCCTCCGGTATAAGTTTCCACCATGAAGAAAGAATAAAGCATGACAAAAGCAATGCAGGCTGCCGCTGCAACCGTCCCGATAGTAAAGTACAAGTGGCGTACCTTACCCTGCACACGAGTTTGGGCTTCAGCAATGGCAATCCGGTCTAATAACATGTTCAGTGCACCCTCCTTCGTCAACGTAGAAGGAACGCTCAAGTACCGAATTGACTGATCGATTTTCTTTTCAAAAGCGAAATCGTCATTGGTCCCCTTACGATATTTTGAATTTGGATGCCTGAACATGATTATCCGTGTAAATTACTCAACGCCTTTATTACAAGCATTTGCACCGACCCCCTACCCAAAAATGATATTTTTTTTACTAAAAAACACAAGTTGCTCATTAGCTGATAATTAAATCGATATTTTTTTTATTCATACCGAAGGTTAATGTAAAATAATGGTGAAAATGAGGTTGCTGTGGTAGTAACATTGACCTGATGTGTGCTTGTTCCTTCGGGCAATACAAAATTTTTCACCTGGGTTTCGTTCATTTTATTAAATACGTTCAATATGGTGATGCCCACATCGGCATGAAAATTCTCAAACTGAAATTCTTTGACCAAACCCAGGTCCAGTTGAATGAAATCGGGCTGGGTGCTAAATTCCGGTAGTTGATAGGCTGAAGAATTGAGTAAATAGGGCATTCCGCTGGAAAACATCCAGTTGACTGTAGCTGTCCATCCACTGAAGTTGATAATTTCGGTCAGCCGTAAACGGTGCAGCTGATGATCGATGGAAGGGAAATAAGCTGAATTGTTGACCCCATCGATCAGCTCAAACGATTCGGACAAGGAATAGGACACCAGGTGTCGGAACCAGTTGGTTTGGTACTGCAAGAATACATCGATACCCCGGTTCATTTCTTCACCTCTTTGCTGATGATATTCCACATACGACAAGCCATTGGCAACAGCGGGTTCTCCCAAAAAGAAAATCTTGTCGCGGTTATGTTTCAGATAGCCCTCGAGATTGAACATCAGATTTTTCAATATCAACCTGCTTCCCACAATGTGGTGGGTAGCATTTAGGAATTGCTGGTTGTTTTGAGGAATGAACCAAATGGGAGAAATATTTTGATAAGCATCCATTCTGTACGACAAATACATGTGTTGAACATAGCGCCCGCCAGAATAATGCAATTTCAATTGTTTAAAGGGCATCAGTTCAATACCGTACCTTGGTTGCAGCGCAAAATAATCATAGGAAGGGTTGTACATAGCCCTTGCACCAACACGAAGGGCCAGCCATTTTTTTGGAACTAGGCGCATCTCATAAAAAATGTTTCCCAATTGTATTTGCGCTGTTGCTGCAATAGAATCGTTAAAGTTGTTGGCACCGGTAATTTTTATCTCCCGATCTTCATATCGAAAATTGAGTTGGTTGGCATTGTATTCGGCCCCAAAACGCTGGGTAAGCTTTCTTCCTTTGATTTCTGATTTCCACGATGCACGAAAATCGCTCAGGGCAATTGTTTCTTCGTCGTAAAAGGGTTTTAACAATTGATCTTTCACCAGTTGATCCTTGGAATACAAATTCAAGGTACGGCTATCGAGATGGTTATACCCTATCGAGAAAGCATTCATCCATCCCAATTGTTTTTGTGAACGGTAATTGATACTATAGCCCGAAGTTTTGCTGCGTGAATCGTTTTCAAGGGTGTAATTTCCGGCAACAGGAAAAAGATAGTTCCGAAACTGGTCGTCGTAGCTGCTGAAATAATTAAGGGTGATTTCTTTATTGATATCGGGACGGATGCTTAGCTTCAGGTTGGCATCGGTATAGTTTACAATGGTTTGATCCACAGCAGCCACACCGGTGATGCCATCGCTGCTTACAATGGATTTGCCTTCGAGCGCAAAATTTCGGATCAGGTAGGCTGGCCATACATCTACAAACGACTTTTTAAAAGAGCCCGACAAGGAACTGTTTTCAGTGATGGGCAAACCCACATAAATATTGGCATGCAATAAATTGGCTGTGAAATCGACCACAGCAACATCGTTGTTTCCCGATTTACCAATTAAATCAACAATCCCTGAAGTTCTCCCTCCATATTCAGCCCCAAAACCTCCCCGTGAAACGAAAGCCTGCTGAATATATTTGGCATTCAGTACGCTCAGGTTGCCCATCAGGTGGCTGGTTTCGATCAATGGAATGCCATCTATCAGCACCAGGTTATCCGAAGAGGCTCCACCCCTGATGGACAGACCATAATCGGGTCCTTTGAGGTAATTGATCCCGGGAATGATGGTGAGCGCATTGATCAGATCGTTTGATTCCACTGCCGGTACTTCAATGGTAGAACGGGGATTAAAAACCACAATGTCGGGGATCTCAGGAATATCGGCAATAAAACGGAAACGCCTGATTTCACTTCGCCTCAGCACTTCAATCCTTTCAACCGGTCTCAGGCGGATGTTAAGCGGCATTTCGCTTTCATCGCTCAACAATGTATCGAGCCGGTGATATCCGAGGTACTCAATTTGCAGTCGATGGGTACCGGTATCGGGCAAAGTGAGACTGAAATAACCCATTTCATTGGTCATCACATCGAGTTGCTGATTGAATTTCAGGGTACAAAAATTGATGTGTTCCCTGGTTTTGGCATTTCGTACCGTACCTGAAATGACCCTTTCCTTCCTGACAGGCAAAGGGATCAATGTATCAGGAGCAATAGTTTCCCGCATGGATATTTCAATGGCCTTATTCATGCGTTGCTCATCGGAGATATAAAATACATAAGTACCCCCAATCAGTCGGCTGTTGATCCCATAGCGGGTATGCAATTCTTTGAAGAAATCGCTAACAGCAATGTCCTTTAACGATAAAGTAGCATTGATTTGTGAAAAAAGATCGTTGTTAAAAGCAAAACGCAGTTTGTTTTCTGAAGAAACTTGCTGAAGCAACTGATTCAGGGGCATGTTTTCAGCAACAACTGTTAGCTTCTGCTGGGCATGAACAGAGAAGCCCCACAAAAGACCCAGCCAAAAAACCATCACCACATACATGCGTTGTTTTCTTCGCATTTGCCTCAGCAATTAAGTAAGTTACATTTTGAATTCGATCTTTTCCCTCAACAACTTCAGTGCCTTACTGATTTGTTTTTCAACAGCTTTCACACTAATATCAAAGCGTTCGGCAATTTCGTGATACTTCAGGTCTTCGAGCCTGCTCATCAAAAAAATGGTCCGGCAATGTTCCGGGAGTTCCGATAGTGCAAGCTGCAAACGCTCATCGAATTCTTTGGTTTCCAGCAAATATTCAGGCGATTCATGCTCATTCTCTCGCAGGGCACTGCTCATAAACTTAAGGTCGAGCGTATTGCGCTTGTAAAGGTTAAAATACAGGTTACGAGCTATTTTATACAGCAGAGGCTTAATGGTTTCTTCGTTGATGCCTTCACGCCGTTCCCATATTTTCATGAAAACATCCTGCGCCAAATCTTCAGCAATGTCGATATCGCCCGATAAATAGTAGATGTAATTTCGAATGTACTCGTAATGTGCATCAAATACTTTTATAAACCAATCCTGACTTTTTGCCGCTTCAACCATAAAAGGCATTTCAAAGTTTCAAACGTTTTTTTTTGGGTACAAATGCAAATCTACAAATTTTATACTTTCAACATCATGCCCCGGCAAATATCCACTCGGTTTTCAAAATAACATCAAATGACCATTGTTAATAAGATTCCAATTCAATTCAGGTGGTCATTAAAAAAAATTAAACTAAATTGAACGTGATATTTTAGGGGGACAATGAAAATATTCAATTTTATTCATCAACATAAAAAACTAAACCTTGTTTTTCTGCTGTATATCCTTTTCTCACTGGCATATACAGGCATTCCGCTGTTCAATCTTTTTGATCAGACATTTCAAGGACTGCACTCCCTCTACCTGATTTTCATGTTGATTTCTGCAAGTATCTGGCTTTTCAGAAATCGTCTCACACTATCATTCAAAGCCCTGTTGGTCACCCTGCTGCTAATCGCCACCGGATTTGTTGAAGCCTGGTTTACAAACAATAACCTCAGTTATATTTTTGCCTTGCTGGGGATATTAATCGGAACCTTCATTTTTACACGCATTCAGGTGTTTGCCATCATGGCCTTTGCAATTGTTGGATTATCAGGCATCGGGATTTTAAAAAATTTGGGTTTGATCAACAATTATGCCCACAATCAACTCATCCATACTTCCTGGCCCGAATTCATCGAAAGAATACTCTTATTCAGCTTGATTTCTGGATTTATCATTTGGTCGCTTACCGGTTTCAAAAAGATCATCACAGATTTCATGCATGCCAATGAGCAGGAAAAAATCAAGTACAAACCTTTGTTCGATCAAACTTATTCTTTCATATCGTTACTGGACAACCGCGGTTATGTGATAGAATCGAACGAAGCAGCTCTCTATTACATTCAAAGTAAACCTGGAGATGTACAGAACAAGTACTATCCCGATACCCCTTGGTGGAAACATTCCGAAAAGGCCAGAAACGAAGTGATCAAAAACCTTGAAGCAGCTATGAACGGTGATTTCAGACGCTTTGAATTAACACACGTGAATGCCGATGGAGATACTGAATTTTTTGATTACAACCTGAAACCAATATTCGACGATAAAGTAGGTGTTCAATTCATCATTGCCGAAGGCCGCAACATTACGGAAATCAAAAAAGCCAAACAAGCTCTCATCGAAGGCGAAGAACGCCTGCTGGCCTTAACGGAATCGACCTACGAAGGCCTCATTATTTCCAATGCCGGTAATATTGTGGAAGCCAACAAGGCAGCCGTAAAACTGTTCCGATTAAAAAATCCCAACGAACTGATCGGACATCATTTCATCCAAGAATTCATTCATCCCGATGAACAAAGCATGGTATTGGAAAAAATCAATGATAATTTTACCCGACCATTTGAAACCAGAGCAATCAGGAGCGACGGTACCACCATCCCCATCGAAATTGAAGGGCGTGACATCATTTACAAAGGAAAACTACACCGGATATCGGCCATCCGTGATCTTACTGAACGCCGACTGGCTCAAAAAGCACTGATTAACAGCGAAGAAAAGTACAGGCTCATTACTGAAAACATCAATGACATCATCTGCAAACTGGATGAAAAGCTGAATTTCACCTACACCAGCTCTTCGGTTTACAACATGCTGGGCTACACCATCAACGAGATGGAACACATTGCCATCAAGGAGCTCACCACGCGCGAAACCTATCACAAGATTATCAGCCAGCTGAATGCAAAAAAGCGGCTCATCCACAACAATGTCAACGATGTGTGGTCCAGTGTTTCCTTCGAAGCCGTTCTCAAACACAAAAGCGGCAAATTACTTTGGACACATATCAACGCCAAACTGATTCGCTGGGGGAAGAACAATAGTTTCGAAATTCTCTGTGTGGCCCGCAACATCGATGCTTTGAAGAAAATTCAAATCTCATTGCAGGAAAATGAAGCACGACTAAAACTTCAAAATGAAGAATACGAACGGCTCAATGCTGAATTGACCCAACTGAACGATAAACTACTCAATGCCAAACAAAAAGCAGAAGAAAGCGACAAATTAAAATCGGCTTTTCTGGCCAACATGAGCCACGAAATCAGAACCCCCATGAACAGCATCATCGGTTTTTCGAGGATGTACAAAAGCCGCGACATTGATGAAGAGAAAAGAAACAAATACGCCGATTTCGTAGTCAATAATGGAAAAATACTGCTCAATATTGTCAACGATGTGTTGGATCTATCGAAAATTGAATCGGGACAGATTCAATTAAAAAAAGAATCTTTCAGTTTGAATGAATTCATTGAAGAATTGCACCAGCGTTTGTACAACCAGAATCAGAAAGGACTGATGCTGGTTCGTCAGAAAGAATTGTCCGATGAACAATCGTACATCAATGCCGACCGCAACCGCCTGATGCAAATACTGTGGAACTTACTGAACAATGCCTACAAATTTACCCGGAAAGGTGCTGTAAAATTCGGCTACAATTTGGTCAATAACAATTTATTATTCTATGTAGAAGACACTGGAATTGGTATTCCTCCCGAACAGCAGGATAAAATATTTGAGCGTTTCCGACAGGCCGAGATGGAAGCATCCCGCATGTTTGGAGGTGCAGGCCTGGGTTTGTCTATCTCCAAAAAAATGGTGGAATTGATGAAAGGAAAAATCTGGTTGAAATCGCAGCCAGGTATAGGATCAACATTCTACGTATCCATTCCCTATGAAAAAACCGGCAAACGAATGATCAGTCAGGGGCATGGCATGGCAAAAAAACAGCCCGTACAGGTTCTGCCCGATAATATTACCATATTAATTGCTGAAGATGACGAGAGTAATTTTTATTACCTGAACGAGTTGCTTTCGGGCTATGGTTACACCATTATCAGGGCACGGAATGGTGTTGAAGCCATTGACATTTGCAGGACGAACAAACTGATCAATATGGTATTCATGGACATTAAGATGCCTGTACTCGATGGTTTTGAAGCGACCAGGGCCATCAAACAATTCCTACCCACCTTACCCATTATTGCCCAAACCGCATTTGCCATGGCCGACGATAAAGAAACAGCTTTGGCCAAAGGATGTGACGACTATTTATCAAAACCCATCGATCCGGAATTATTGTTCAGCAAAATCAAAAAGTTTGCTTTGAAATAAATACCAACCTCCCTTCAATAATTGCCCCTGCTTACCTGTCAAAACAGCGATTGAACAGGGGGCATTTTTACCCCCCTAAACCTCCGCAAAGCTCAATTTTTTGGCAGTTTATGTAATTTTTACGCAAATTGAAGTTTCAAAGAAAAATTCTTTATAAGTTTGCTTAATATTTGTACATCTTACTAGTGCTATTCTACCAGTATTAAACAATTTATTTTCTAATTATCAACCTAAAATCTATGATTAAAAATCAAAATTCTCTCGTCAACAAGGGGAGTTTTATTTTATCAAAACTTCTAATGGTTTTTCTGTTTGCCTTGCAATTGAACGTATACGGTCAGGGGAAACAGGTCACCGGAACAGTTTTCGATGAATCAGGCGAAACACTCCCAGGTGTAAACGTTGTTGTTAAAGGAACAAGCAACGGTACAATCACCAGTTTCGACGGCACCTATTCCCTCATGGTGTCCGACGAAAATGTATCACTCCTATTTTCTTTTGTGGGTTATTTGGAGCAAACCATCGTGGTTGGCCAACAAACGCAAATCAACGTGACCCTTCAGGAAGATGTTCAGGAAATGGACGAGGTGGTAGTGGTTGGTTATGGTACGCAAAAGAAAAGCGACCTGACCGGTTCCATTTCATCCATCAGTTCCGAAAGTTTGGAAAATCAACCTTCGACACGGGTCGATGAGGCCATCCAGGGAAAAGCAGCCGGTGTAATGGTGCTCCAAAACTCAGGTCAGCCCGGAGCTTCTCCGGTGATCCGTGTAAGGGGACTTGCTACAGTAAACGGAGGAAGTCCGCTGGTGGTCATTGACGGTATCTCAGGCGGATCGATCTCAGACGTGAACCCTTCCGATATTGAATCCATCGAGATATTGAAAGATGCCGCATCGCAGGGAATCTACGGTTCGGCAGGTGGTAACGGGGTTATCCTCATCACTACTAAAAAAGGAAAATCAGGTAAGCTACAAACCAAGCTCGATGTGTATGCCGGTTTGCAGATGCCCTGGAAAACCGAAATGGGCATGGCCAATTCCCAGCAATTTGCCGCAATCTACAACCAATATCAGGCATCAGTTGAAAAAGAAGCTTAT
>JAFGVJ010000284.1 GCA_016938055.1 Prolixibacteraceae bacterium | reverse complement strand
GTTCCATCGGTCTTTTTGCAAAACACGGGAATTGGCAAAGCATCGAACATTTTCTCATATAAATCACCAGGATCAGCTGTCGGTTCAAAAATTGGTATAGCCATGTCATTTGCAGTTTATCAATGTTGAAAAATACTCATTCATTCCATCATTATCAATAATGTTTTTAAATTTTAAAATCAGGGTAAATAATCCCCATCGAACTATTTGTTCGAATAACAGAATTTGCATCTTTGCAGAGTCAAAACATGCTGTATTTTATTGAAAAAGCTAGATATAAGGATGCTTTAAAGGCTTTTAAAAAGAATGCCCTGATATGTATGCAGCTTTTTGGTTTTTTATAGTTGATTCAAAAAGAACTTCATGAACTTAATCGAGCTTATTGAATTGGTAAATGCGAAAATAGTAGCGGGAAATCCAGATCATCGGATTATTGAAAAAGCCTTTTGCTCCGATTTAATGAGCGATGTATTGACCATCGATACTGATCAGTTGTTGCTAATCACCGGAATGGCCAATGTCCAAACCATCCGTACAGCCGAAATGGCCGATATTCATGCAATTTTGCTGGTGCGTAATAAAAAGGCCAGCCCTGATATGATTAAACTGGCAAAAGAAAATAACCTGGTTTTGTTTGAAACTTCAATTTCGATGTTCCATGCTGCCGGTAAGCTCTATACTGCTGGATTAAAACCGGTTTATTAACATGATGACCCTGCACTTCCATATCGAAGGCGGCAACTTTACCAATGCCGGTTTTGCCTCAAGTCAGGTAAAGAAAACACTCAAACAGCTGAACATTGATTCAGGCTTGATTAAAAAGATTGTTATTGCTTTATACGAAGGGGAAGTGAACATCGTAGCCCATGCTTTGAAAGGTGAAATTGTAGTTGAAATAAGCCCGGAAACAATTACCATGATTTTGACCGATGAAGGAAAAGGAATTGATAACATTGAACTGGCTATGAAAGAAGGCTTTTCCACAGCATCACAAAAAGTAAGAGAAATGGGGTTTGGGGCAGGAATGGGTTTGCCCAACATTAAAAAGAATGTCGATCAGCTGTTCATCGAATCAACAGTTGGGGTAGGAACAAAATTAACCATGATTAAACAATTGGATCATGCCTGATCATACAAGCTTTCATCACGCACTGATTGTGGATCATGATCAATGTATCCGCTGTACGCATTGCGTTAAGGTTTGTCCAACAGAAGCCATTCGCATCGAGAACGGACTTGTGTCGATACGTGAGGATCGTTGTGTAGACTGTGGCGAATGCGTACGTGCATGTCCACAAAAAGCCATCGACATTGACCACGATGATTTGGCCCTGATCGAACACTACAAATACCGGGTGGTGCTTTTTCCTGCTGTGTTTTTGGGACAATTTCCCGAACGAATCACTGAAGATCAGATTTATGCTGCCTTGCTCAAAATTGGCTTTACCCATGCCTACGAAGTAGAACAGCCCATTGGCGTACTCAAAAACCTGATTGCCCAAAAAGTGAAGCAAAACCGTACCGGTAATCCCATAATTTCTTCGTTTTGCCCATCGGTGGTACGACTCATACAAATTCGTTATCCTTCGCTTTGTGAGTCACTGGCTCCGGTAAAAGCCCCGCACGATTTGGTGGCCCATTATGTGCTGGAACAACTCAGTGCTGAAGGTATTCAGGCCGATGAAGTAGGTTTTTTTTACATAACTCCCTGTGTCGCAAAAATAACTGCAGTAAAAACCCCTGTCATTGAAAAAAAATCAATCATCACAGGGGTAATCAGTCCCAGGCCCATCTATAACAAAATTATGGCCATTGCCGATAATATTGAGCCTATCGATAGTATGGCCATGCGCAGGGAACTGACCAAAGAAGGGATTCAGTGGAGTCTCACCAATGGTGAAACCTGGTGGCAACGCTCTAAAACCATGTCGGTAGATGGGATACACAATACCATCAATTTTTTGGAACGTCTCGAGAATGATCAGGTAAACGACGTTGATTTTGTGGAGTTAAGGGCTTGTGACCGGGGCTGTGCAGCCGGTGTATTGCTCAGCCAAAACCGATTTCTTACAGTTGAACGACTCAAGCGACGTGCACGGCTTTATCCCAATGCCGATAACAAGCTGATGGTGGACGGGAAACCCCCTTTTCATCACCTTGAAAGCAAACTCATAGCCAATCCCGTTGAGCCGCGTCAACTATTCCGTTTTGGCAATGACCTTCAAAAATCGATGGAACGCATGCAGCGTGCCAGAAACATTTTGTGTCATTTGCCAGGAATTGATTGTGCTGCTTGTGGGGCTCCTACTTGTGAAGCTTTGGCCGAAGACATGGCCAACGGTCTTGCCAAAATGACCGATTGTGTTTTTATCAGTCAGCTGTGGCAGAAAGAAGGAAAAATCGCTCCCTTGAAGGCTTTTGATCGTATGGAAAAAAAATGGGGGATCAAACGTTTTGATCCTGATTGTCATAAAAAAGGTGCAAAAAATGAAAGTAATTGACCTGGTTCAGCAATTGAACCTGAAAGTGTTTACACCCGGTATTGAACTCGACCGAACTGTTTCAGGAGCCTATGTTTCCGATTTATTAAGCGATGTGATGGGCCATGCCCGTGAAGATCAGGTTTGGATTACCCTGCAAAGTCATTTGAATGTGGTAGCCATTGCCTCCCTGAAAGATCTTTCGGCAGTGTTGTTGGTGAAAGGAATTGTTCCACCCGACGAAGTGATCCGGAAAGCCGAAGCTGAAGGTATTGTCATGCTGGGAACATTAGAGCAAACCTTCGATGTTTCTGGCAAAATCTATAAAATGTTAGTATAACTATGCCATACTTCAGAGCCGATCTACACATTCATACCCTCACTTCGCCCTGTGGAAGTCTGGAAATGAGTCCCTGTAATATTGTGCAGGCTGCGCTGGAGAAACAATTGGATATCATTGGCATTACCGATCACAACTGTACCAAACAAGCCTCTTTGGTAATGAAAATGGGAAAAGAAAAGGGACTGCTGGTGATTGGTGGAGCAGAAATTAACACCCTAGAAGAAGTTCATTGTCTGGTCTATTTTGATCGTCCTGAACTGTTGGATCATTTTCAAAGTTACATTGACCAACATTTACCTGCCATTGCCAACAAACCTGAATTTTTTGGACATCAGATAGTTGTTAATGAGGAAGAAATGATAACTGAGGAGTTACCTTGGTTGCTGACCAATGCCCTGGACCTGACTCTGACTGAAATTGAACAAAAAGCACACAGTTTAGGTGGTCTGGTAGTACCTGCTCATGTCGATCGCCCTTACAATGGCTTGTTCAGCCAATTGGGCTTTCTTCCGGAGAATTTCAAACCCGATGCCTTTGAATTGTCCATGCATGCTTCACACAGTTGGAAAATGAATGGAAAAATACCTGCTGATGCGGCTTTGCTTCGCAGTTCAGATGCCCATTATCCACATCAAATAGGCACTGCGTTTACCCTTTTTGAGATGCAGGAATGTTCTTTTGAAGAGATCAAAAAGGCTGTACGTTTTCAAGAGGGAAGAAGAGTGGTTCATTGATGCTGAAATTAAGATTTAATTAACATGACTGAATTGGCATTACATATCCTGGACATTGTACAAAATTCAATCAGGGCTAAAGCCCGAAAGATAGAAGTCACCATCATGGAAAACCCTGAAGATGATCTTTTTGTGATAAAAATTCAGGACGATGGTTTGGGGATGGATGAAACCCAATTGCAACTTGTTACTGATCCATTTTTTACCACCCGCACCACTCGTAAAGTGGGAATGGGGATAGCATTGCTAAAACAGTGCGCCGAACAAACCGGTGGTAGCCTGAAAGTCAATTCCCAGAAGGGTGCCGGAACTATTTTGGAGGCAATTTTAAAGCATCGCCATGTCGATCGTCCAATATTAGGCGATATTGCTGGCACCATGACTTTGCTCATTGGGGCAAATCCTTTAATTCGCTTCATTTACATCCACCAAACCCCCCTGAGTTCTTTTGAGTTAGATACCCTCGAAGTGTTGGAAGAATTAGACGATGTTCCCATCAACGACAGGGATATATTGAAGGCATTAGAAGAAATGATCAATGAAAATCTGGAAATGATAGAAGCAAGTTTGAAATAATTTATAAAACAATAAACCATTTTAGCCGTAAGGCAAAAAAAACCAGAATATGAGCATGAAAGTCAAATCATTGGCCGATTTGAAGAAAATCAAGGACGAAGTTCAGGAGAAAATTAAACTCCGTGAGCAAAGTCTGCAGGCCGAGCACATAGTGCAGATTAAGGTTGCCATGGCAACCTGTGGGATCGCTTCAGGTGCGAAAGAAATTATGAGTTACCTGATTGATGAGCTCGAGTACCACGGTATCGATGGTGTAGTTACCCAAACAGGATGCATGGGCTATTGTTATGCAGAGCCTACCATTGAAGTAAAATTGCCTGGTCAGGATCCGGTGGTATACGGTTACGTTACCAAAGAAAAAGTGAGAGAGATCATTACAACACATGTAATGAAAGGGGAGTTGGTCGACGGATTGATTCCTGTGAATTATAAAACCATCGACGAATAGTTCATCGTAAAACCTATAAAAAATGGCTGATACAAAAATGCACATTTTGGTTTGCGGAGGAACTGGATGCCGTGCTTCGCAGGCTGAATCGATTAAGGAGCAACTCAATTCCGAACTGGAAATACAGGGGCTCGAAAATGAAGTGAAGGTGGTTAGCACCGGATGTTTCGGATTTTGTGAAAAAGGTCCGGTAGTAAAAATTATTCCCGATGATACTTTTTATACACAGGTGACACCGGCCGATGCACACGAAATCATTGCAGAACACATTCTGAAGGGGCGACCAGTGCAGCGCTTGTTGTATACCGATCCGGT
>JAFGVJ010000283.1 GCA_016938055.1 Prolixibacteraceae bacterium | reverse complement strand
GTGTTTGGCTGCATCTTCGCTTTGCCGCATCCATGCCTCGATCCCACTCATCCACGGAGGCAGGCTCATGGAGGCATTCCAAAGCCCTACAACATTGATGAAGGGACTGGCTGCAAACACAATGGCCACAGCAAGAACTGAGCTTATCCACATAGGTTTCCGCTTGAGCTGAAGGTAGCTTGCCACGTTTCCACCAAACAAAATGGCCAGTATGAACGAGGGTACTATAAACAATCCGATGGATTGAGCCAGCTGCAAAAATTTAAGAAGGCCCGTGTGTTCTTCGCCCAAATCCATCCCCGAAGCAATGATTTGAGCAAAAGTATCCTTCCCGAAAATCGGGATGACCAACACCAGGGACAAAATCCAAAACACCAGCAAACTGACCAGTGTAACCAAGGTAATTGCACCTAATTTAGAAAGTGGATGAATCTCACTCAGGTATTTTCTCATGATGTTCAATTTCTTTGTTCGTTCCAAAAATAGCAAGATCTGCTATGAATACAGCACCCCACCAACGATTCTTTGTGATGAATCAAAGCTGAAAATTTGAATATATTTGCCCGAAGCATTTTCACTTTTCAATATTTTTTTAAATTTGCCATACTGAACAAAGAACAAAAAAGAGCAGATGATAGAAGAAGTCGACATGTTATTGGATTTAACGCAGGAAAATATGCAGGGAGCCATTGATCATTTGGATCGTGAGCTAAGCCATATCAGGGCCGGGAAAGCCTCACCGCGCATGCTCGATAGCATTTTAGTCGATTACTACGGTTCACAAACACCCTTGTCACAGGTAGCCAGCATTACCACTCCCGATGCAAAGACCATCGCCATACAACCATGGGAGAAAAAAATGATTGCGGTGATAGAAAAAGCCATCATTAATTCAAATTTAGGCTTCAATCCTGATAATAATGGAGAAATAATCCGTATTTTTATCCCTGCTTTAACTGAAGAACGTCGGAAGACCCTGGTCAGAGATGTCAATAAAGAAGGAGAAGCAGCGAGGGTGAGCATCCGCAGCGCAAGGCGCGATGCCAATGAGCAACTGAAAAAACTGTTAAAAGAAGGACTTTCGGAAGACATGGAGAAAGATGCCATGGACAGGGTTCAAAAGTTGACCGATGAATTTAACAGAAAAGTTGACGTAGTAGTTGAAAAGAAGAATAATGAAATATTGACCATTTAATTTATCTTACGATAAAGTTTGTGTTTTCATGGCTATTTAAAAAGAGCAATCCGCAAGGGTTGCTCTTATTTTTTGCGGGTAATGATGTATTGAAAAAGTTCTGCCAATGATTCACTGGCTTCATTTTGAGGAAAGGCCGAAAGCCGTCTGATGGCTTCTTCGCAGTAAAAATTCATTTTCTCGGTGGCATATTCAATGCCTCCCTTGGCCCTTACCAATTCAATCAGCTCCTGGACTTTTTCCTTGCGGTGGTTTTTGCGGCGCACAATGTTGATGATCCTTCTTTTCTCTAACCAATCAGATTGATTGAGTACATGAATGAGGGGCAGGGTGATTTTTTTCTCCTTGATATCGTTACCAATGGGTTTTCCAATGAGACCTTTCTGCTGATAATCAAAAATATCGTCGCGAATCTGAAAAGCAAGCCCGGCCAGGATACCAATTTCACGCATTTCATGAATGATTTTTTCATCCTTGATGACCGAATGCGTTCCAACAGCCAGGCTGGTACCAATGAGTGAAGCAGTTTTTTTGGCAATAATTTCAAAGTAAGAAGCTTCGTTGATGTCGAGTTTGCGACTCTTCTCATTCTGAAGCAGTTCGCCTTCGATGGTTTCCTGAACTGCTTTGGAGATGATGTCGAGGGTTTCATATTCCTTTTCACGGGTAGCAATCAGCAAACCTTTCGACAAAAGAAAATCACCGATCAAAACAGCAATTTTATTTTTCCATAGCGCATTGATTGATAAAGTGCCCCTGCGCTCATACGACTCGTCGATCACATCGTCGTGAACCAGGGTGGCCGAATGCAGCAATTCAATGGAAGTAGCTGCCAGAAAAGTGCTCCGGTTAATTGTACCGTGCATTTTTGCCGAGAGGAACACAAACAGTGGCCGTATTTGCTTGCCCTTACTGCGAATCAAGTAGTTAATGATCAGGTCAAGGAGAGGGACCTCCGAACGGGTGGCATCCTTAAAAAACCGATCGAACTGATCCAGTTCTATGGAAACAGGCTGCTTGATTTTATCTAGTCGTGACATGCTGAAAATGTGAAAACCCAAAAGTAAAAAATAATATTGCACCACCTGATGGAACAATGAAAAAAAGGAAATGTTACACATACTTATCTAAAGCAATTTTAAATACGCATACCCTGTTGATTTTTAGGAAAATCTTTGTCCAGAATTGCTAAATTTGTCAAAAACCAAATTGACATGCAAAATTCATATTTTCAAGAGGACCAGCTTGAGAAAGCAACGGGCATGCTTAAAGCAATGGCTCACCCGGTCAGAATTTCCATCCTGGACTTTTTAAAAAACGGACAAAAAATGACTGTTACTCAAATACATGAGTACCTGGGCATTGAACAATCAACAACCTCTCATCATTTGGGCATCTTAAAAGATAAAGGTGTTTTATGCTCCAAACGTGATGGGAAAAATACCTACTACTACATCAAACACCTGGTATTGGGTCAAATCATCGATTGCATGCAGAGTTGTGCCTGCGAGGATCAATAGCAGTGTTTTTTAACATTTGATTAACATTTTCAACGCACAAGTGTTATATACTTTTACTTGAAATGTTAAGCTCATTAGAATGGCAAAAATTCGCGTAACAAAATTTTATGATTTTGAAATGGCCCATGCCTTGTGGAACTACGATGGCTTGTGCAAAAATATTCATGGCCATACCTATCAACTTTATGTAACAGTGATAGGTAGCCCCATCGATGATGTGAACAACAAAAAAATGGGTATGGTCATTGATTTTGGTGATTTAAAGAAAATTGTGAAGCACGAAATTGTCGATCAGCTCGACCATTCCCTGGTGATTTACAAAGATGCCCCCCACGAAAAGCTGCTTGAGCTAAAGGACATGTATCAGCGGCATTTTGTCTTCGATTTCCAACCTACGTGTGAAAACCTGGTTCTTTGGATGGTCAATAAAATTAAACCTTTGCTTCCCCCGGGTGTAGAATTGAAAAAAGTCAAACTTTTTGAAACTGCCAGCTCAAGCGCCGAATGGGATGCTGATGATAACTAACGCTATATGGAAATTGAACAACAAAGTGAAAAGACGCTTTTCCTGCTGGATGCCTATGCGCTGATTTACCGCTCGTATTTTGCTTTCATTCGCAACCCCCGTTTCAATTCTAAGGGATTAAACACTTCGGCCATTCTTGGTTTTACCAATACGCTGGAGCAGTTGCTGACTGTTGAAAAACCCACCCACCTGGCAGTGGTTTTCGATGTTCACGGGGCAACCTTCAGGCACGAAATGTTCAAAGCATACAAAGCCAACCGGGAATCCATGCCCGAAGACATCAGGCTGGCCATTCCATATATCCGCGACATCATCATGGGCTATAACATCCCCATTCTGCAAAAAGAAGGCTACGAAGCCGATGATGTTATTGGTACCGTAGCCAGGAAAGCTGCCCTGGAAGGTTTTCTCACCTACATGGTAACCCCCGATAAAGATTATACACAGTTGGTTACCGACCGGGTCCTCATGTACAAACCGGCCAAAGGCGGGAACGATGCCGAAATCTGGGGCATTGCCGAAGTGAAAGAGAATTTTGAAGTAGATGAACCCCACCAGGTAATTGATGTGTTGGGACTCATGGGCGACAGTGCCGACAATATTCCAGGCTGTCCCGGCATCGGGCCCAAAACAGCCATGGGTCTCATTGCCAAATACAAAAGCATCGACGGTGTTTACCAAAATATCGGGCAACTCAAGGGTAAACAAAAAGAGAACCTCGAAAACTTTATAGAACAGGTTTACCTCTCCAGGGAATTGGTGATTATCAATCAGGAAGTTCCCATTGACTTTGATTTTAACGCCATGAAAATGGGCGAACCCAACCGTGAAAAACTGCTGGGCTTGTTCCAGGAACTGGAATTCAGAACCATGGCCGCACGGCTTCAATCGGGTCAAAAGGAACAAAGCACCAAAACAAACATCGAAACCCAGGGCAACCTGTTTGGCGATGCCGATTTTCAAACCTCCCCGGTAGTTCAAAACTATGACAACATCACCACAGTACCGCACCGTTATTTTACTGTTGAAAACGAGCTGCAAAGGGCATCGCTCAGGGCTGAATTATCGGTAAGCAAAAGCTTTTGTTTCGATACCGAAACAACTGGCCTCGATCCATTTACCGATGAGCTGGTTTGCCTTTCATTTTCAATCAAAGCACACGAAGCTTATTGTGTGTTGCTTCCACCCAAGCGCGAAGAGGCCCGCAGGATATTGCATGAATTCAGCCTGGTTTTTGAAGATCAAAACATCACAAAAGTGGGGCAAAACATTAAATTCGATCTGTTAATGCTGTCCCAATATGGCATCAGCGTGAAAGGGCCATTGTTCGATACAATGATTGCCCATTACCTGATCCAACCCGATTTGCGTCACAACCTCGACTACCTCTGCGAAAATTACCTGAATTATCAGAAAATACCCACTGAAAAGCTGATTGGGAAAAAGGCACAGATTTCCATGCGAACAGTCGAAACAGAACGGCTGGTTGAATATGCCTGCGAAGATGCTGATCTGACCTTTCAACTGATGCTCAAGCTGGAAAAAGAACTTGCCGAAAATGAGCTGAACGAATTGTTCAGGAGCATTGAAATGCCTTTGATTCCTGTATTGGTCGACATGGAAACTACCGGTGTTAAGATTGATCCCGGGGCACTCAACAGCTACGCGGGAACATTGCGGGAGCAAATACTGGCTTTGGAACAGGAAATTTACAAACTGGCTGGCACCGAGTTCCTCATTTCGTCGCCCAAACAAATGGGTGAAATTTTATTCGACCGCCTCAACATCGATCCCAACGCGAAAAGAACCAAGTCCAAACAGTATTCAACCAGTGAAGAAACACTGGCAAAGCTGGCGCATAAGCATCCCATCATTGAGAAATTGTTGGAATACCGCGGACTCAAAAAACTTCTCAACACCTATGTTGAAACCCTGCCACAACTCATCAACCGACGAACCGGCAGAATTCACACCTCGTACAATCAGGCTGTTGCAGCAACAGGACGGCTGAGCTCGGTGAACCCCAACCTTCAAAATATCCCCATCAGGGATGAGAACGGTCGCGAAATCCGGAAAGCTTTCATCCCCTCGGCTCCCGAAAGGGTGTACTTATCGGCCGACTATTCACAAATTGAATTACGGCTGATGGCTGTACTCAGCAAGGATCCCAACATGCTCAAGGCTTTTGCCAACAAGCTCGATATCCATGCCATTACCGCATCGAAAATATTTAAAGTTGAAGAAAGCGAAGTCAATGCTGATATGCGCCGAAAAGCCAAAACCGCCAACTTTGGCATCATATACGGAATTTCAGCTTTTGGACTTTCGCAACGGCTCAACATTGGTCGGTCCGAAGCAAAAGAAATTATTGATGGTTACTTTGAAGCCTTTCCGGAAGTAAAAAAATACATGGATCGCTGCATTGAAGATGCACGTAAAACCGGTTTTGTGAAAACTTTGTTAGGGCGAAAACGTTATTTAGTAGACATCAACTCAGCCAATGCCGTAGTGCGGGGAGTGGCCGAACGAAACGCAATCAATGCACCGATACAGGGATCAGCAGCCGACATCATTAAAATGGCGATGATCCGCATTCATCAACGTTTCCTTGAAAACAAACTGGAATCAAAGATGATCATTCAGGTGCACGATGAATTGAATTTTGATGTTGTTGATACTGAACTTGAAACAGTGAAACAAATTACCCGCGAAGAAATGGAAAATGCCATCCAACTGGAAGTACCCCTCACGGTTGAGATGGACAGTGGAAATAACTGGCTTGAAGCACATTAATGAAAACAATTTTCATGTACGATCCTATACTAAGCGAAGATGATTATCGAAAAGCCATCAGGAGGTTTCTTGATATTTGCGATGCAGAGCCGGGTACGCCCGAGCACGAGGAAGCCATTCATCTGTCTAAACTTATGGAACAATACGAAAACTACAGCTGTTACGAAAGGCGCTATCTCAACTAAGTACTTGTGCTGCGCGCTATGTTGCTGATTGCGTTGCGCAAATCATTGATCGATCGGCTTTTTACTACCTGTTTTCGCTCCTTTTTAAATTCTTGAAAACCATTTAACAAATATGTCAGTTGAATCCTGCCCCGGTTCAGCGCGTGCCATTCATCGTGACTATCCCTGATCAGGCAGTCAAGCAGGGTGTCCATAAATCTTACCAGCTGTTGCTCCCATCCAGGGGGCAATCCATCATGCTGCTGCAAAATCAACCCGGGAAGAAAAGGATTTTCAAGCAGGCCACGGCCAAGCATCCAATGTTTCACTTCCGGCAAAAGTTCTTGTTTCTGAACATAGTCGTTAAAACAAAAAACATCGCCATTGTAAACCCACCTTACATGGGGATAGGCTTTGACACACCGTACGGCAAGCGCGGTATCGGCTATTCCCCGGTACAATTGCCGGGCTGTTCGTGGATGCAGGATCACAGCATTCAGCTTATCCAGGGGAAGCTTGTCCAGCAGGGAAAAGATCTCTTCGTTGCTTTCCATCCCAGAACGCACCTTGATGCTGAACTTCATATCCAGCTCATGGACAGCAAATTCAATCATCTGCTTTACCAGCTCAGGTTTCCTGATCAAAGCAGCACCACGTCCTTTGCCGGTAACCATCGGGTAAGGGCAGCCCATGTTCATGTTGACTTCCTGATAGCCATGAACAGCAATAGCATTCAACAGAACCGACAGTTCGGGGAGCGATGATGCCAGCAACTGCGGAATCAAAGTTTGCTGATAGGGTTTTGGGACCAACAAATCGTCCAAACCTTCCACCTTCATTTGCTTACCAAGCGAAATATAGGGTGCGAAACAAGCTTCAACGGTACCAAAACAACGTTGAAATGCTTCGCGATAGGCCGCATCGGTATAGCCCTGCAAGGGTGCCATGTATAAAACAGGTTGACAGGGTTCGGCTTGTAACTCCATACTTAACAGTGAAAGCGCAAAATTAATATTATCTTTGACAGTCAAATTTTTTGAACCGATGACTTACACCGACTCCATTCTATATGCAGATATCTTCACCTATCTGCCCGAGCCTTCAAAAAATGACACCATTCCATTTTCGCTGCTCATTGAGCCTGAAGTTATTTTACCGGTCATTGAAAAAAAGGCATTCATTGCCGACTGGTCGGTCCTCATCATCCTGTTGCTTCTCATTTTGCTGGCCTCGGTAAAAATTGGCTCAACAAAATACCTGATCCACCTGATTCAATCCATTTTTAACAGGCAAACTGCCCTCCGCCTTTTTCGCGAAAACCTGGTGAACCTCCTGCATCCTTCGGTACGACTGGAAATCATTTTTTACCTGACTTCAGGGCTTTTCCTGTTTCACATTGAACTGTACTACCTCGGTTC
>JAFGVJ010000282.1 GCA_016938055.1 Prolixibacteraceae bacterium | reverse complement strand
GCTTTTGCTAAAATCAGCATTCCGTTTTCGCCCGACATCATCGTGTATTGCAAGTCGAAATACATTTATATTGATGAAGTAGAAACTCCTGAAACAACCATTGCTCAATTCAAATCGAAGTTTGAAAGCTTTGTAACCGAAAATGGTTATCAACCCAAGGTGGTGTTCATCAAAGGTTTGGGCATGTTGTCGATTGGCGACAATGCGGCGCTGGCCAACATCATCAAAGAGGTATTTGAAGATGCCATGAAAATTTCGTGTTTGAGCGAATCCTTTGGAGGCCAGCACTTCATGGCATCTGCTCAAATCAACTTCATTGATACCTGGGAGGTGGAAAACTACCGTCGCAAGGTTTCGGCCGGAGCTTCGGTTGGCCGTGTTGAAAACAAAATAGCGATAGTAACCGGTGCTGCGCAAGGCTTTGGCGAGGGCATTGCCCGCATCATGAAAGAAAATGGAGCAAATGTTGTGGTGGCTGATTTGAACGAAATTGTAGGTACAGCAACGGCACAATCGTTCAACCAGATCAATAACAGCAGCCGATCCATCTTTGTTAAAACCAATGTAGCTGAAATGGAATCACTGGCAAACCTCGTTCACCAAACCGTTTGTGAATTCGGTGGCTTGGATGTGTTCGTGAGCAACGCCGGAATCCTTCGTGCAGGTGGTTTGGAAGAAATGACACCTGAAAATTTCGACCTGGTGACCAAGATCAATTACAACGCTTATTTCTATTGCGTGAAAGCAGCCACACCCGTAATGAAACTTCAGAATAAATTCAACTCAAATTTATATGCCGATGTGATCCAGATCAATTCGAAATCGGGTTTGGCCGGCAGTAAGAAAAACTTTGCCTATGCAGGTGGAAAATTTGGCGGCATTGGTCTCACCCAGTCGTTTGCCTTGGAGCTGGCGCCCTACCGTATCAAGGTGAACGCCATTTGTCCGGGCAATTTTTACGAAGGCCCGCTGTGGAGCGATCCTGTGAATGGCTTGTTTGTTCAATACCTGAATACCGGCAAAGTGCCCGGTGCCAAAACCATCGATGAGGTAAAAGCGTTCTACTTGGCACAAGTGCCGCTGGGCAAAGGCTGTACACCTAAAGATGTTACCAAAGCTGTTTTCTATGCCATCGATCAGGAGAATGAAACTGGGCAGGCTATACCGGTAAGCGGGGGACAAATCATGTTGAGTTAAAAAGTCCGGCCTCCTCAACCCCTCCCAAGGAGGGGCTATAAGGACTACCAAATTGAATGTGCCGTTCTTCGGATATTGGTTATTGAATATTCATTATTGGAAAACTTAATATCTAACGTTGAAGCCCCAAAAGGGCGTAAGCATCAGCATAGGGAAACGCCCTATGGACATAGAAATAAATTAATACGTAAGCCCCAACGGGGCGTAAGACGAAAAGAACAATGAACGAAAAAAACAATAACGCAGTCACCCAGAACCCTCCCCTTGGGGGAGGGCTGGGTGGGGTCTCTGGTGGGGCTATGACTCGCGCAGTCCGTCTCTACGGCAAAAAAGACCTTCGTCTCGAAGAATTTGAACTGCCTGCGATAACCGCCGACGAAATTTTGGCGAAAGTCGTGTGTGACAGCCTTTGCATGTCGAGCTACAAAGCGGCAACGCAAGGACCTGATCACAAACGGATTCCTAATGATGTGGATGAAAACCCGATCATCATTGGTCATGAGTTTGCCGGTGAAATCATTGAAGTGGGCGAAAACTGGCAGCACAAGTTCAAACCGGGTATGAAGTATTCCATTCAGCCGGCCATTTATTACGAAGACGGTCCGGTTGGTGTTTTGAGTGCCCCCGGGTATTCGTACCAATACATTGGCGGCGATGCAACTTATGTGATCATCCCCAAAGATGTGCTGGTGCAGGATTGCCTGTTGGCCTACGAAGGCCCGGGTTACTATCCTGCGTCGTTGGCCGAACCGCTGAGCTGTGTGATTGGGGCCATGCATGCCAACTACCATACCACGCCAGGTTCGTACATTCATAAAATGGAGATTGTAGATGGTGGTAAAATTGCCATCTTGGCCGGTGTTGGCCCCATGGGACTGGCAGCCATCAACTACGTAATTAAGCGCGATGACCGCAAACCTTCGCTTTGTGTGGTGACCGATATTGACCAAACCCGTTTAGATCGGGCTGCCGAAATTTATCCGGTTGAGTTGGCCAAATCGAAGGGCATTGAGCTGGTTTACCTGAATACGAAAGGGCTTGAAAATCCTGTAAAAACCATGCGCGACATGACAGGTGATTACGGTTACGACGATGTGTTTGTGTTTGCTCCGGTGGCTCCGGTAATCGAGCAGGGCGATGCCTTGCTTGCGTTCGATGGTTGTTTGAACTTCTTTGCAGGCCCAAGCGACCCGAAGCTTCAGGCCAAAATGAATTTCTACAACGTGCATTACGCTTATACCCACATTGTAGGAACTTCGGGCGGCAACACCGACGATATGAAAGAATCGTTGGAGATCATGGCCAAAGGTCTCGACCCAGCCGGGTTGGTAACCCACATTGGTGGCCTGAATGCCGTGGCCGATGCTACTTTACACTTGCCCAAAATACCGGGAGGCAAGAAGCTTATTTATACGCACATCGAAATGCCCTTGACGCCCATTGCCGACTTTGCCGAACTGGGTAGAAACAAGCAAGTGTTTGCTAAACTGGCCGAGCTGGTGGCCGCCAACAAAGGGCTTTGGAGTGTTGAAGCGGAGGCTTACTTAATGGCCAATGCCGATAAGATAAGTTGATAAGACAATAATGGAACGCGGATGACACAGATCAAACGGGTTTCCGCTGATTTTTTCTGTGTTTATCCGCTAAATCAGCGTCATCTGCGTTCTCAAAAATAAATCATTATGAACGAACTGGATATTCACCTGATACACCCGCGCGATCAGATCGTGCTGATCATCACCCGTATTTACAATCGTGGTTTAACCACAACCTCGGGCGGTAACATATCGATTATGGACGAGAATGGCGATATGTGGGTTACTCCCTCTGCCATCGACAAAGGATCGTTGCGGGCCAGTGATATAATTTTGGTAAAGAATGATAGGAGTATTGTAGGAAAGCATAAACCATCATCGGAGTATCCTTTCCACAAAGCAATTTTTGAGGCACGCCCCGATATTAAAGCCATTGTACACGCCCATCCGCCCGCATTGGTTTCGTTCAGCATTGTTCGCGAAATTCCCGATGTAAATGTAATTCCGCAGGCAAAAACGGTTTGTGGCGCCATTGGATACGCCAGGTATGCACTGCCCGGAAGCGATGAACTGGGCAAAGTGATTGCCAATGAATTCAAAAAAGGCTTTAATGGTGTGATCATGGAAAACCATGGTACCGTTGTAGGTGGAAAAGATTTAAGCGATGCTTTTCAACGTTTCGAAACACTTGAATTTGGTGCACGCACCATCATCAACGGAAAAACCATTGGAAAAGTCAAATCACTGACCGATGAGCAAATTGATGCTTTTGAAGATCAGATTCCTCACTTAATACCAGAAATGGAAAGTGTGGAGCATCCTTCCGACGAACGGGCAAAACGGGAAGAAATGGTCCGTATTGTGCGCCGTGCATGCGAACAGGGTTTGATGATCAGCTCATACGGGACGGTATCCATGCGTTGGCGTAATAACGATTTTTTGATTACTCCGCGCAATGTTTCACGTTGGGACATTAGCCGGAACGATATCGTGCAAATCAAAAACGAGTATCGTGAACCAGGAAAAATTCCTAGCCGATCAACGTGGCTACATCAGGAACTTTACAGGCGCAATCCGCACATCCACTCTATCATTCTAACCCAGTCGCCTTACCTGATGGCCTTTGGAGTTACCGGAAATAAATTTGATGCACGAACAATTCCTGAAAGCTGGATTTTCTTGCAGGATGTACCCAACGTTCCTTTCGGATCACATTTTAAAGACAATAATACTATTCTGAATTTGATCTCGGAGAATGTGCCGGCCGTTATCATTGAAAACGATTCAGTGATCGTAACGGGTGATCAACTGCTGCAAACCTTCGACCGTTTGGAAGTAGCCGAATTTAGTGCTAAATCGCTGGTAATGGCAGCCTCTTTAGGCCAAATGGTTCCAATCAACGATGAACAGGTTGAGGATTTAAGAACGAAATTTATCAATAAGGTTTAAAAATTGCTGAAGTTTAGCTGTTACTGTATTCAACACTACTTTTAATATCGTTGTTCTGGCAGGTTCAAGGGCCAGGGAACATCAATTTTCCAGTGTATTTGCCTTGCTTATTTGTAATGACCTCATAAAGGATCATTCCATTAATTTTTGCCAGATTAATTCCTGTTCGATGATCTGTTATAGCATATTCTTCAGTAAAGATCGTTTGCCCGTTCATATTGAATAGTTTGATGCTCACAATTTTTTGATCAGGGTTTATTTTGAAATGGAGGGAATTTCCCGATAGATAAACTTTTAAATCAGCATTTTGAAAAAATGGGTATTCAACAGATGATGACTGATCGGGATTCCATCCCGCTAACCTTGCAAACAGCCACCATGCAGCATAGGCTTTCAGGTTGCCGACCAGTGCCTGGGAGTGCGCTGCTGAACATTCGTACCAGTCAACGCCTTCGTTGTGTGAGTTTTGCCAGTCGATGGCCCAGTTTCGGTTTTCGTTATCAGTAGTTGTGTAGTCGCAATTGTCGTTGGCAAAAAGTTTCATGTAGTTGGTTTTGCCATCGGGATCGAAGCTTTCAATGTCGGCAAAATCGTACAATATTTTATGGTTGCTGGTGCAGTAATCTCTAATGCGCTGATTGTTTAAGTTCAGTTGTCCATTTTCACCTGTTCCTTCGAGGTGACCGGTCATATATACAAAATTTACTGACGGAAAATCAGTTTCAAGCTGGTTCATCAAAGAAAGGTAGAGATCAATTTCTTCGGTCGATGCCCAGCCAGCTTGTCCACACCACGACCACATCACCACGTTTACTTCGGGATTCTCGTTCAAGTAGTTGCGGGTAGCATTTGCCCAGCTGCTGCGGTCGGGGTTGCCCAAATCTTCGGCGCCCGAAAAGGGGCAGTCGCGCAATTGTAAGCTGTTGTTACTTCCACTTCCCGAATAATTGAATGTGCCCTTGCTGTTCCCTTTTATCGACATAAAATTGTCAAGCGGATCCATACCTGAAATTAGCTGGCTACCGTGAGAGGTATGCCCGTAAGCAATGATCAGCTTTTGCTTAGCAGAATCGATGTATTCAACAGGTAGCTTATCTATGCCAATGCATTGATGGTCGATAACTATGGCCTCTGTTCTGCTCCGGTCTTGTGCATAGCCGCTTATGATAATGGCCACTGTTAAAAAGAGTCCAATAAGGTGTGGGAAAATTTTCATGGTTCAAAACTTTGTTTGCTTTGGTTTGGTCCATGCAATTTATGAGGATTTTTTCAAACTGAAAGAATGGGTCAGATAAAAAGTTAGTGTGTTGATTCATTGATTTGTTAGAAACCTGTATACTGTTCAACTGAAAAGATTATTTGCTAAACTATTGGTGCAATGAAACTGAAGTGTATTTAATCTTAAAAAACTGATTCGAAAAAGTATCTTTACTCGTAAAGCCATACAGCTTTTTGAGAGTAACTTACTGATGTTAATTGTTGCAACATGAATGATGCGACACTTGCTCTCGAAATAGTGGGATTTCCTTTTAATAAAATTTTGTTGTAACCAGCTTGCAATTGTGCATGTTTTGGTCCATTGGTAAGGCCTCCGGGTCGCACAATGGTCCAATCGAGCTTGCTGTTCATCAGATTTTTTTCATTTTTACCATGGTCGGCCAGTGGGACCCTTAGCAGCAGGTCTGCAATCAGGAAACGTATGGGTTGCTCCATGTAGTAACGGCTTTCACCAACCCCAATACTTGAGAGATAAACAAACCGCATGACATTCTCTTCTTCCATAACCCGTGTAATTAGTTGAATGCCATTGGTGATTTCTGTCGATTGTTTTCTAAGTGAGCCTCCTCCAAGGCTAGAAATACAGGCGTCAACTCCTGAAATAGCGGACCTAACACTTGCTTCATTGTCTAAATTGCCCAACACCAGTTTCAATTTTGGGTGTTGAATGGAAAGGGAATTTTCACGCCTGATAAAGGCACGAACCTGATGCCCCAGTTCAAGGGCTTGTTCAACCAGCAAATGTCCGGTCTTTCCGCTGGCACCAAATATTGTAATTATCATGGAAAAAAATTTAAGTGTTCATATGAAACAATGATATCATTAATTAGTTGCTTTTGAAATGCGAAAATTCTGTTGTTTGTTTTTTACTTAAGATCTGAACAATCGTGCTTCAGTTATGAACAACACACAGTAAATCTGTCAAAAACATTTTAATTTCGGCTTATTCACAACATGAAAAAATGCAGCAGGTATTGTTAGTAGCATGTTGATTCATCAGGGAGAAATAATTGATACGTGAAGAAATTATTGGGGTTTTTAATACTGGCCTTATTGGGAGGGTATTGCCAGTCGGTTGATGTTGATCAACCCGTTTATTTGGGAGAAGAAGAACTGGGTATATTGTTGCCGATTTCGGGAGGTGAAAGGGTAGAACATGCTTATTTTCAGTTGGCTTATTCCGAACTGCACGAAGGAGCCTATTGGGTGTTTTATCACTTAACACCTTCCATGTTGGAAGGCACTGCCGAAAGAAAAGACAATTTCCGGCCCGACCCGAAAGTATCTACCTTATCAGCAACTCCCGACGACTATGTTAGTACGGGTTACGATAGGGGGCACCTTTGTCCGGCAGCTTCCATGGTAATAAACCAGGAAGCTATGGATGAGACTTTTTTCATGTCGAACATGTCGCCACAACATCCCAGCTTGAATCGCGGACGATGGAAATCATTGGAAACAAAAGAAAGAGAATGGGCTGCCCGGCTCGATACCTTGTACATTGCCACCGGGGCCATTTATACCGATTCACTGGGTGTCATCGGTCAAAATGAGGTAACGGTTCCCCGTGCTTATTATAAAATTTTATGGGATGGCGAACAGCACCTGATTGGCTTTATCATGCCCAACGAGAAATGCCCCGAGGTTTTGTAAACATACGCCGTTCCTGTTGATTCCATCGAAAAGCTGACCGGGATCGACTTTTTCAGCATCATTCCTGATCACCTTGAGAATGAAATGGAAAGCAAAAATGATGTTTTGTTTTGGTTCAACCCGGTTTTGTCGCAACAGGAAAAAATGAGCTCACCAGGCGAACAAACAGTTTTGCCGGTGAACCGTTGAATGCTTTCAAAAGCTTAATAGCTCTGCACAACATCAGATTCCACCAGGTGATACCCATCCTGAGCATTTTCGGCCAGGTCAATCATGCAGCGGGCTATTTGTAAACCGCTCACGGCCCTGAGTTTTCTGAAGCGTCCGTTCATCATTGGTTGAAAGGCTTTGTAAAGGTAATAGCCAACTTCTTCACCAAAACGGAATTCCTCCCTATCACCCGTGATGAGCGAAGGTCTCACGATGTAAATGGATGGAATGGATGTTTTTTTCAGGGCCAATTCCATTTGCCCCTTGGTACGCATGTAAAAGAAGTTTGAATTGGCGTTGGCCCCTTGAGAGCTGACCACAATGAAACGTCGAATATGGCTGCGTTCAGCCAGTTGGGCAAGTTTGATCACATAATTAAAGTCGACTTTTGTCAACCCATCACGCCCTGATTTTTTCTGCGTAGTACCCAAAGCACAGAAGCATACATCAATTCTTTCTTTATATTCCTGATCGTCAAGTTGATCAAAACTCACCAGCTTGACCGCCAATTTAGGATGCTTAATGGCCAATTCCCTTCGCGATAAGACAATGATTTTTTGATACTCGTTGTTGGAGATCAACTCCAGAATCAACTGTTTCCCCACCAAACCGGTGGCTCCTGCTACCAAGGCTGTTTTCATGTAAAAATGTTTGTGAATATTGGGTGAAATGTAAGGAATTTCGGGAATTAATAAAAGGTGTTTCAAGTTCAAATATCGTTTCTATCATGAAACGTTGAGTTGAACCCGATGATTGAATGTCAGCAGCAATTGTTAAGCTCCTTTAGGATCAATTCCTGAAATATATCTCCTTCAACAATTCACATCAAGGGCTATGGATGTTCATACGCGGCAGGATCGCTATATTAAAAAAAACCGCAGAACGAAATGTTTGCGGTTTTTATCTAGCACGGGAGGAGCGACTCGAACGCCCGACACCTGGTTTTGGAGACCAGTGCTCTACCAACTGAGCTACACCCGTGTTTTGCCAATAGCGGTGCAAATATACAGGTTTTATCGTTTTTGCCAAAAGCCGGCCCGAAATTTTCAGGCTTTTTTCTGAACGAAATCAGAAGTCTTTCGTCCTGAATTACTTGATCAGAAAATCAAACATTTTTTGCGCGCCAATGTAGCCTTCCAAATGATCGTTGATTTGTACCGCACTCACGCCAGCCGGCGTTCCGGTGTAAATCAGGTCCCCTGTTTTCAGCGTGAAATATTTCGAGACCTGTTCAATCAGCTCATCGAAGGGGAACAACATCTGCTTTGAATTCCCTTTCTGACGGGTGGAGCCATTGATGTCGAGCCGAAAACTGATGTTCCCCGGATCCAGCTCGCTCAGCGGGATGAAATCATCGCTGATCACGGCCGAATAGTCAAAGGCCTTGGCTTTTTCCCAGGGCAAACCTTTGGTTTTGAGTTTTGTTTGCAGGTCGCGCGCCGTGAAATCGATGCCCAGGCCCACCGAGCTGTAATAACGGGGGGCATATTTCCGGGCAATGTTTTTTCCCAGCCTATCGATTTTCAGCACCAGCTCCACTTCGTGGTGCAGGTCGTTCGAAAACGAGGGGATGAAAAACGGACGGTTTTTGCGCAAGATGGAAGAATCGGGTTTCAGAAAAATGACCGGTTCATCGGGTTTCTCATTCATCAGTTCTTCGATGTGCTCCACGTAATTGCGGCCAATGCAAATGATCTTCATGTTCAATAATTAATCAGTGTTTGTACAAATTTAAGGTTTCTGATTTAAGATTAATTCAATTCCTGACGGGCATGAAAAATAATTTGATATTTTGAAGAATATCAATAAATTGTATTGACAATAACAAACCGATTTAGCACCGAACTTGATGAAAGAAAAGGGTCATCCGGTGCATTTTTCTTTAATTAACTAACCAATAATTACTACCATGAAAAGAGTAAGCAGCCCAACGTATCTGCTGTATGCAATGGTTTTTGTAATCCTTATGTTATTTGATGCTTGTAATCAAGAGGAGAGTTCAATTATTCCAAAGGTAACTACACTTGAAGTCACCGATATTACTCAAACAACAGCTGTTGGCGGAGGCAAAATCACCGGGAATGCCGGAGTAATTCAAAGAGGCATTTGCTGGACAGTGAACACAACACCTGAATTGGATGATTCAAAAACTGAAGAGGGTTCGGGTGATGGTGAATTTTCAAGCACGATGGAGGGTTTGTTGCCCATGACCACCTATACCGTTAGAGCCTATGCAATCAATAACATGGGTACAGTATATGGCGATCCGGTAAACTTTACCACGGCTGAACCAGAGGGGGATAACATTCTCTTCAAAGACGGAATATCTTATGGAACAGTGACTGATGTTGACCTGAATGTATATAAAACTGTCAAAATAGGTTCTCAAACCTGGATGGCTGAAAATCTTCGGACAACTCATTTCAACGATGGAATGCAAATTACCTCAGTTTCCAGTGATCTGGCTTGGGGAAAAGATACCATTCCTGCATACTGCTGGTACAACAACGATTCGGTTTCGAATGCAAGTATATATGGAGCATTGTATAATTGGTATGCCATTGAGTGGCTGACCATCAACCAAGGCAGGTTAAGCCCTGAAGGCTGGCACGTTGCTACGGCAGATGATTGGAATGAATTAATCGCGTTTTTAGGTGGAGAATCATTCGCAGGGGGGGACTTAAAAGAAGAAACAACCTTGCACTGGTTAGATGGAAATTTTGCTGCTACAAACGCCTCTGGATTTACAGCCCTTCCCGGTGGAATGAGAAGTTATACAGGTGAATATGTACGCCTTGGCGAATATGGATACTGGTGGAGTTCAACGGAAGATCATTCCAGTTTAAACATGGCCAATTGCAGGTATATTTTTGGTAAAAACAGTTTCATTTATGCTATGTCCGACTCTAAAAGGCAGGGCTATAGCATACGTTGTATGAAGGATTGAAGGAACAAAGCCACAAACAGCTTACAGATATAACAGGCTGTTTGTGGCTTTACTTATGATGGGCACCACTATCTTGCTGGAGCTTATTCTTCCGTAATCTCAATTTTCACAATTTCATCGCCCTGGCGGATGGCATCAATCACTTCGAGGCCTTCGTACACTTTACCAAAGCAAGTGTGATTTCTGTCAAGATGTGCCGTATTTTTACGGCTGTGGCAAATAAAAAACTGTGAACCTCCGGTGTTTCTGCCTGCATGGGCCATCGATAAAACGCCACGATCGTGGTATTGGTTATCGCCATCCAGTTCACATTTGATTTTATATCCCGGACCACCAGCCCCTGTGCCGTTGGGGCAACCGCCCTGGATCACAAAATCGGGGATCACCCGGTGGAAAGTCAATCCATCGTAAAAACCTTCCTTCGAAAGCTTCACAAAATTGGCAACGGTTCCCGGTGCATCTTCTTCGAAAAAATTCACTTTCATCACACCCTTGCTGGTGTGGATTGCTGCTTTTAACATATTTTCTGTATTTTAATGTGTTGCAAAAATAAAAAAAACACTGCATTTGTTTCATGGAGGACTTGTTCTTCCGGTAAAATGATTTCGTTGATAAACAAAAAAAACCGCGGGAACCACCCCGCGGTTAACCTTAACCAAACTAACAAAACCAAACCTTATGAACTATAATGTAACGTCTGATTT
>JAFGVJ010000281.1 GCA_016938055.1 Prolixibacteraceae bacterium | reverse complement strand
GCCAGGTGTTTGCGAGTTCGGGTTCTGAGTATCAATGCACTTCATTTTCATTTTTTTTCAACCCAGAACTCTTTGATTATTAAGATTTAAATTTTACTTTTGCCGCGCATTTGTTGCAAACAACATAAAGTCAAACCCATTAAAGTTTTAAAGTAATTTACATGACAGAAGAATTGAAAGATCAAGTTGAGCAAACCGAACCTGTACAAGATGCAGTTGAACAACCTGAAACCGAAGTGGACGAAATCATCGTCGATGAAACTGTTGAAGAAGAAGTTGAAGACAGTGTCGATGAAGAAGAAGATACAGATGTAGTCCCTGTATTGAAAACAAAAAAAGAACACAAGCCAGTTGTGAATCCAACTGCCGAAGAAGATGAAGACTTTGACTGGGATACTTTTAGCAGTGGTGCTAAAGGATTTTCCGGGCATAAAAAAGAAGAGCTGACCGATCTTTACAACAATACCCTTTCAACCATTCAGGACAGAGAGGTGGTTGATGGTAAGGTTATTTCGATGAACAAACGTGAAGTAGTTGTGAACATTGGCTACAAATCGGATGGCATTGTTAGTTTGAACGAATTCCGTTACAATCCTGACCTAAAAAGAGGTGACACTGTTGAGGTGTACGTTGAAAGCCTTGAAGACAAAAAAGGTCAGTTGACCCTTTCACACAAAAAAGCCCGCGCACTTCGCTCATGGGACCGTGTAAACGAAGCCATGGAAAAAGACGAAGTGATCAAAGGATACATCAAGTGCCGCACTAAAGGTGGTATGATTGTAGATGTATTCGGCATTGAGGCTTTCCTCCCCGGTTCACAAATCGATGTGAAACCCATCCGCGATTACGACATTTACGTAGGCAAGAACATGGAATTCAAAGTGGTGAAAATCAATCAGGAATTCCGCAACGTGGTTGTTTCCCACAAAGCTTTGATCGAAGCAGAACTGGAACAACAGAAAAAAGACATCATTGGCAAACTGGAAAAAGGCCAGGTACTGGAAGGAACCGTCAAAAACATTACTTCATACGGGGTATTCATCGACCTTGGTGGTGTCGACGGTTTGATCCACATTACCGACCTGAGCTGGGGCCGTGTTACACATCCGAACGAAATTGTAGAGCTTGACCAAAAAATCAACGTGGTGATCCTCGATTTTGATGATGACAAAAAACGCATTGCCCTTGGTTTGAAACAATTGACTCCTCACCCATGGGATAACCTGGATCAAAACCTCAAAGTAGGCGATTCAGTGAAAGGTAAAGTAGTGGTTTTGGCCGACTATGGTGCATTTGTTGAAATTGCAACCGGTGTTGAAGGTTTGATCCACGTATCAGAAATGAGCTGGAGCCAGCACCTGCGCAGTGCACAGGATTTCCTTACCGTTGGTGATGAAGTGGAAGCACAAATCCTTACCCTCGACCGCGAAGAGCGCAAAATGTCGCTGGGTATCCGTCAGTTGCATACCGATCCCTGGGAAAAAATTGAATCACTGTACGTTCCCGGTTCAAAGCATACCGCAAAAGTTCGCAACTTTACCAACTTTGGTGTATTTGTTGAAATCGAAGAAGGTGTTGATGGTTTGATCCATATCAGTGACCTGAGCTGGACCAAGAAAATCAAGCACCCTTCGGAATTTACTTCTATAGGTGCTGAAATTCAAGTGGTTGTTCTCGATATTGACAAAGAAAACCGTCGTTTGAGCCTCGGTCACAAACAACTTGAAGAGAACCCATGGGACGTATTCGAAACCATCTTCCTGGTTGACTCGGTACATGAAGGAACCATTGTTGAATTGTTCGACAAAGGTGCTGTCATTGCCCTGCCTTACGGTGTTGAAGGTTTTGCTACTCCACGTCACCTGACCAAAGAAGATGGTTCAGCAGTGAAAGTTGAAGACAAGCTCGCGTTTAAAGTGATCGAATTCTCAAAATCGGCCAAACGGATCATCCTGTCACACTCACGTGTTTGGGAAGATGTGAAACGTGCCGAAGAAAGAGACACCAAAAAATCGCAGGCTTCTCAGACAACTAAAGCCATGAAAGCAGTGAACGACAATATGGAAAAAACCACATTGGGCGATATCTCTGACCTGGCTGCTCTGAAAGATCAAATGGAGAAAGACGAAAAAGACGAGAAGGATAAAAAATAGTCAAGCTGCTTGACTATTATAAACCGAAATTTGTACCTTGTTCAGGCTATGGATTATAAAGTTGATAAAAAAGAGAAGTACGTGATTGTATCAACCACTGCTTCAACATTAAATACATCGAATGCTCCCGATTTGAAATCTGAGTTTGTGATTTTAACCAACCAAGGATTTCGAAACATTGTTCTCGATATGTCGAGTTGTGAATACTGCGATTCATCGGGGCTGAGTGCCATTCTTGTAGCTAACCGACTTTGTGAACAGCTTGAAGGCCAATTCGTTTTAACCGGATTACAAAGTGAAGTTGAAAGTCTGATCAAAATTTCCTTGCTCGATACCATCCTGAACATCAAAGATGGTTTGGATGCTGCCGAAGCTTATATGGAAAACGAAGCCGAATAAATCTTCTTTAACCTCCGTTAGAGATGATTCCGTTCGAAATCACCATATTGGGAACCAGTTCAGCACTGCCAACTACCTCACGATATCCAACCGCTCATGTACTGAATGTACGTGAGCGGTTTTTTTTAATCGATTGCGGGGAAGGCACCCAAATGCAACTCCGAAAATACGGGATCAAATTCACCCGAATCAACCATATTTTAATTTCGCACCTGCATGGCGATCACTATTTTGGTCTCATTGGATTGTTATCGACCTTTGCATTGATAGGACGCCAAGCCGATTTGCACCTCTATGCCCACTCTGAATTACCCGAACTATTGAAACCTCAGCTCGACCAGTTGATGCAGGAATGTAGCTTCAGGATTGTTTGGCACCCCTTAAATTTCAAAAAGGAACAAGTGCTGATCGATACCGAATATCTCAGGATTGTTTCGTTCCCCCTAAAACACCGGATTCCTTGTTGCGGATTCCTTTTCCAGGAAAAACATGAGGAGTTAAACATCCGGAAAGAACAAATTGAGGCCTACAATATTCCTCTCCGGGAGATTCACCTGATCAAAAAAGGTGCAGATTTTCAGCGTGCCAACGGTCAGATAGTCCCAAATCATGTATTGACTTTTCCGAAATTCAAAGCCCGCTCATACGCATTTTGTACCGATACTGCTTTCCTGCCCGAATTACAGGTAGTATTGCGCAATGTTGATGTGTTGTATCACGAAGCAACGTACGATAAGAGTTTGGAAAAACAGGCCGAAAGCACTTTTCATACAACCTCGGTACAGGCTGCTGAATTAGCTAAACTCAGCAAGGCAGGGCAGCTCATCATTGGTCATTTCTCGGCCCGGTACAAATCCATTGATTTTCTGGTGGATGAAGCCCGTACGATCTTTGAGAATACGCTTCCGGCAAGCGAGGGCATGAACATTGCGATCCCTCAGGAAAGGATAAAGAACCGCGACTGAGGATCGATGTTGGGCTTAACGCATGTCAACAACATTCACACCGGGATACTTCGACGGATCGAACACAAAGGTTGAGGCAGGATAATTTACAGCGGTATTCATGTTGTTGATTTTAATGGTGTAGCGGTTTTCATCGGTACCATCCAATACAGCTCCCAGTATCTGATAAGTTTTCTGATCAACTTCGAGTATAACCCGTTTGAATTCCTTGATTTCATCGGGTATCATTTCAATTTTAAAGGTTTTCTTTGCTTCACTGGTAAATTCACCAAGGTAATTGTTGGTGTAACCATGTTCGTAAATGGTAAAGATGGTCGCCGGGTTAATCGGGTTGTCTTCGGCTTGTGACATGTCGGTGATGTTCACCTCGTCGGCTTCCTGCATGAAAGTCCACAGGTTTTTTCCATCGCAAAAGATTTCGACCCCTGAAATTTTAAGTTTATAGGCATTGCCCTGTACCATGATGGTTCCCCTGCCTGATTCGTAGAGGTTCACCTCGCTATTTTCCATGGTGAACTGAAAATCAGCTGTGATGCTTTGGTAACTTTTGGTTTTTTGCGATACCTGATCTAAAATGGTTTTGGCTTTTTGCGCTGTTTGGGCATAAGTTACCATTGAACTCAGCAGTATGGCAATGACGATCACTTTTTTCATATTCTTTCGTTTAACTTCCCTTCTGATTAAAATCTATCTCTTGTTAATTATAAAGAATTCAATAACTGTTCCAAACTGTATTCATCCTGCATTAAAACTCTCCGGGCTTTGCTTCCTTCGCTTGGGCCAACAATGCCTGCGGCCTCAAGCTGGTCCATAATGCGACCCGCACGATTGTAGCCAATGGAAAATTTACGTTGTATCATCGACGTTGAGCCTTGTTGGTTCATCACAATCAGGCGAGCTGCATCATCAAAAAATTCATCCCGGTTATTTAAATCAACAGCGCCAAAACCATCATTGTCGTCACCCACATATTCGGGCAAAAGGTAGGCAGTGGGGTAGGATTGTTGGGCGGCAATGAATTCGCAGATTCTCTCCACTTCGGGGGTATCGACCAGTGCACATTGTAAACGCAACAGTTCACTACCCGACGTAATGAGCATGTCGCCCTTGCCAATAAGCTGGTTTGCACCCGACTGATCGAGTATGGTTCGTGAGTCGATCATTGAAGCTACCTTAAAGGCGATTCTCGATGGAAAGTTGGCTTTGATAATCCCGGTAATGATGTTGGCTGAAGGACGCTGGGTGGCAATTACCATGTGAATACCTACAGCGCGTGCCAGCTGGGCAATGCGTGCAATGGGAAGTTCAATTTCCTTGCCGGCAGTCATAATAAGGTCGGCAAACTCGTCAATGACCACCACGATATAGGGCATGTACCGGTGTCCTTTTTCGGGGTTCAGGCGTCGCTCAATAAATTTTTTGTTGTATTCCTTAATGTTACGGGTATGAGCAATTTTCAGCAGGTCGTAACGGCTATCCATTTCTATCCCGACCGAGTTGAGGGTGGCTTTCACTTTCTCAAAATCGGTAATGATGGGCTCTTCCGAATCGGGGAGTTTGGCCAGAAAATGCTTTTCAAGCGAAGCATACAGGTTCAATTCCACTTTTTTTGGATCGATAAAAACAAATTTTACCTGCGAGGGATGTTTCTTGTATAAAATGGACGCGATGATGGCGTTCAACCCCACTGATTTACCCTGTCCGGTAGCTCCTGCAACCAATATATGGGGCATTTTCGTCAGATCGAAAACAAAGGTTTCATTCGAAATGGTGCGCCCCATGGCAATGGGCAATTCGGCAGTGGTCTCCTGAAATTTTTTCGAGGCGATGATGGAACGCATCGATACTACCTGGGGGTTGCGGTTGGGCACTTCAATCCCGATGGTTCCCCTTCCTGGAATCGGGGCAATGATCCGAATGCCTAGTGCTGAAAGGCTGAGCGCGATATCGTCCTCCAGGTTTTTGATCTTCGAAATCCTGATGCCCTGAGCGGGTACAATTTCATACAAGGTCACTGTAGGGCCGATAGTGGCTTTGATCTTGGTGATTTCGATCTTAAAATTCCGGAGGGTCTCAACAATCTTATTCTTATTTTCGATCAACTCCTCGTCGCTCACCTCAGTTTTCAGGTGGGAGTAATCTTCTAAAAGTTCAATGGTAGGGAAGGTATAGTTCGATAGGTCGAGTGTCGGGTCGTAAGCTTCCTGGGGTATATTTTCATATTCTTCTTCATGGTCGTCGGTTTTTTCAACCATGATGTCGAGCCCGTCGTCATCGTCGGGAATTACCTTGAATACCTCTTGCTGTTCGTCTTCTCCACGGTTGATGGTGTCCTCCAGTAAATTTTTCTTCAAAGCATCAGTTGTTAGAGGTCTTTGAACTTGATTTTTTTCAGCAGTAGCCATCAAATCTGTTTCGTCATCGTCTTCGCTGTCGTTAGCTTCATCTTCCTTGAATAAACGGTCGGCAATATCTTCAACCGTCATTGGATCTTTGGGGTTTTTTTGCAGGGGAGCCTGTGTTGGTGTTTTGGGCTTGAAAAGGTTGACAAACCAAGCGAAACTGAATATCAGGTATGCCAAAAGGGTTACCAGCAACATAATAAAGGTTCCCACTTTTCCGATGAATGAATTGAGCCAAACCGATAGCTGATAACCATAGCTTCCACCCGGGTAGATACTCATGGATTCATAACGGGAACCAAACAAGTAACCCAGCGCAATTGAGAACCACAGTACAATAATCAGTGTACGGATGATTTTGGAAAGGATCGATTTTACATCCCGGTTAAGTAACCTGAACCCAAACAGGGAGAGGATGTAGATAAAAAGGAAGGACGAAAGCCCGAACCAGCGGTTAATGAAAACATCAGCAATCCAGGCGCCGGTTTTTCCGGTGATGTTAGCTACTTTAATTTCAGGGTCTCGGATCAATTCCAGCCAATTGATTTGCAATTTGCTTTGGTCGGCTTTGGCGTTGAAAAGAAAACTGCCGAAAGCAAACAAAAGAAAAAGTGCTACAGCCAAAATTCCAAAACCAAAAACCAACCGGATTTTTTCACGACGGGCTTTTTTAGAAGCTTCGATTTTTGGATTGACCACTTTCTTCTTGACTGATTTTGAGTTTGATTTTTTTTGTTCTGCCATTGGCCATCGTGGTTTTTTACATACCGACTGCAAATTTATCAAAATTGATGAAACCTGAAGGTAAAAATGGCTTTGTTTAATGAAAATAGAAGCTCCTGAATTATGACATACTTCCATTAGAAAAATCAGCTTTTTTCGATCTTCGATATTGTAAGTTTAGTCCGCTTATTGGATGAAAACTTATGAAGAAATTAGCAGTGGTCGCTTTGGGTGGAAATGCCCTTTTACGCGGCGATGAAATTGGATCGATTGAACAGCAGGAAGCCAATACCAACGAAACCATCGAAAACCTGATTTTTTTGGTGAAAGAAGGGTACAACCTGGTGATTACCCATGGTAACGGGCCTCAGGTTGGGAACATTTTAATGCGGAACGATGCCGGCGAACAGATGTATAACATTGTTCAAATGCCTTTAAATGTTTGTGTGGCCGATTCTCAGGGTGGCATTGGTTTCATGATTGAACGAATGCTTCGCAATGTACTGAACCGACATCATATTCAGCGCGAGGTAGTAACCATGGTTTCCATGGTGTGTGTCGATCCCGACGACCCGGCTTTTCTGAACCCGTCCAAAAGGGTGGGGAAAATTTATACCCGTGAAGAATCCGAAGCCCTGTCACAGAGCAAAGGTTGGCAGTTTAAACAAAGTTCCGGAGCCAATGATTCATATCGACGAGTGGTTCCATCACCAAGACCGCAAAAAGTGATGAATGCCGACATTGTGAAGCAACTGGTGGAGCAGGGAACCATTGTGATCACAGCCGGTGGTGGCGGAATCCCTGTTTATTTCGATGAAAATAATGACATTCGTACCGTGAACGGGGTGATTGACAAAGACCTGGCCTCGTCGGTTTTAGCAACACAAATTGGAGCCGATGAATTCTATATCCTGACTGATGTTCCCTTTATTTTCAAGGATTTTGGCTTGCCAACCCAGGAAAAACTCGAGTTTCTCGATTATCAGGATACCTTAAAATACCTCGAAATGGGCACCTTTAAAGAAGGCACCATGGAACCTAAAATCAGGGCATGTTTGAACTTTATTGAACAGGGTGGAGCGAAAAGTGTGATCACTGAATCGAAGAAACTGGAAGACAAAAGTTTTGGCTCCAAAATAACCATGCATTACGAATAACAACCATAAAATCAGATTGGAATGAAATTAAAACAAACCCATTTTCTCAAACTACTGGATTATCAGCCCGAAGAAATCAACTTTCTGTTGGACTTGTCACATCGCTTGAAAAAGGAAAAGAAAGAAGGGCGTGAGCAGCAAAACCTGAAAGGGAAGAACATTGCCCTGATTTTTGAAAAGGCATCAACCCGAACCCGTTGTGCGTTCGAAGTAGCCGCCTTCGATCAGGGAGCCTTTGTGACCTACCTTGGCCCCAGCGGTTCACAAATCGGGCAAAAGGAAAGTATGAAAGATACCGCCCGTGTATTGGGCCGTATGTACGATGCCATTGAATACAGAGGCTATGGACAAAAAGTGGTTGAAGAACTGGCTCAATTTGCCGGGGTACCTGTTTTCAATGGTTTAACAACAGAGTTTCACCCAACACAGATCCTGGCCGATTTTATGACCATGCAGGAACATTCTGCCAAACCCTTGAACCAGATCAAATTCTGTTACATTGGTGATGCCCGCAACAACATGGGCAATTCCCTGATGGTTGGAGCTGCTAAAATGGGCATGGACTTCAGTGCCTGTGCGCCAAAAAGTTGTCAGCCCGAACAGGCTCTTGTTGAAGAATGTCAGGAAATTGCCCGCGAAACCAACGCCAGGATTCTGATCACCGATGACCCTGATACAGCAGTGAAAGATTGTGATTTTATTTATACCGATGTATGGGTGTCCATGGGAGAGCCTGAATCGGTTTGGGAGGAACGTATTCAACTACTCAAACCCTATCAGGTGAATGCTTCGCTGATGCAGAAAACCGGCAATCCCCATGTGAAATTCATGCACTGTTTACCGGCTTTTCACGATACCGACACCAAAATTGGTATGGAAATGTACCAGAAATATGGCCTCGATGGGATGGAAGTGACCAACGAAGTTTTTGAAAGTGAGGCTTCCATCGTGTTCGATGAAGCTGAAAACCGGATGCACACCATCAAAGCCGTAATGGTTGCATTGTTGTCATAAGCATCCATCACTCCGTTAACTTACAAACTGCAAATTCATGTTCCTGAGGGAGGTGGGTTTGCAGTTTTTTGATCAGTTTGCAGCAGGAAATACTTGATGAAACTTTATTCTTTGATTTTTTTGATAAAGTAAGTAGTAGCTACTTCCTGAATATCACCCCAATGCCATCAACTTTTTTATACAAAGTAGGATTGCCACGATAGCTGATTTTTCCAAGACCTTCAACGCGGGCATTCAATTCCTCGGTGGCATAAACTGAAGCATTGCCTACACCAGAAACCCTGCACTCAACAATTTTTGCTTCCAGCTGATCGGCATCAATGTTGCCAGCTCCTTCCGATATGGCATAGAACTCGTTGGTGATGCCTTCAAACTGCATGTTTACAGCACCTTCGGCTTTTGCTTTGATTTTTTGGGCTGTCACTTGCATATCGATGCTGGCACCTCCTTCAATTTCAATGTTGAAATCATCGAGTTTTACAAAACCATTGGTTTTCAGAAAAGCTCCTCCTTTAACGTTGATATCACTGAGTTGGACAAAGGTGATGTTCACTTTGATTTCGTCGCTACTGATGTTTTTGATGTTCGATTTAACATTGAGTACCTGGTTGCTGACCCATACCGAGACTTTGTCTTGCAGGTCCTCGGCCGTAGCAACAGTAATACTGTTTTCAGTACCTTGAGTCAGCTCAATGGTATACGCCCCTTCAAAAGCAATGCTGCTGAAGTCATCTATTTCGTGGCTCATTGTAGTTTGATTCCCTGTTGACTGTCTCATACTGGAAGTACATGACGATAACAATGTTGCTAGCAATATACCCAACAAAACCCAAAACGAACGTATGCTAATATTTCTCATCACATGAATTTTTAAATGTCGACACGAAGATACGCTGCCCATATTGATAATTGCTAACAAATATAGATGAATAGACAACTGAGACCGGTAAACAAAGTGTTATTGGTCCATTTGCTTGTCATGCTGAAAATATTTGACCAACTTATAGGCATACAAACTGATGTACAACAATACCACCAAAACAATGATGATGGCTACCAGGTCCATGGTTGACGATGCTCCTTTTGACGAAAGATAATAAAAGGCAAAGCCTGAAGCCGGTAAGTTGAAAGCCAAAATGAAGTTGGCGAACACTACTTTTTGGGTTCTTTCCAGCCGATAAGCCACAAAAATGAAAATGATGCCTGTGAGCAAAGCACCAATGGCTCCGGCATTGACATGCCTGGTGAGTTGAACAATGCCAAATAGCACTGGGATGATCCCCACTCCATAAAAAATGCGGCAAAGGCTTTTAAAAATGGCCATGTTTTGATTTTCGTATGGCGATAGTGGGAAAATACTCCGGGGTGAAGGTTCCTGTGATTGAAATCTTTCGCTGTTAAGCTCATCAACTGATTCAATGATGCCTCTTTTTAATGCTTCCCTGATGGCTGCCTTTACTGCATGTGGCTGGTAATGTTCCCTGTATTTTAAAATTGTAATGATTTCTTCATCTGAAACTTCCCTTAATCGGTATTCAAATGAATTTCCATTATTTTTATCGTCCGAATCAATGTTCATTTTTTTTAGTTTTGTGATTGATAAACCAATAAGCATACAAAAGTAAGAATAGTTATGAAGAACTTTGTCTTTAGTAATCAGACAAGGATTTTGTTTGGAAAAGGTCAGATTGCGAACATGACTGCCGAAATTCCGGATGATGCTAAAATCCTGTTGATTTATGGGGGAGGGAGCATTATGACCAATGGAATTTATGACCAGGTTACAGATGCTCTCATTGAGTATGAATATCATGAGTTTTCAGGGATTGAGCCAAATCCCAGTTATGAAAAATGCATGGAAGCGCTTGACCTGATTGATGAATTCGAAATTGATTTTCTGCTGGCAGTAGGTGGGGGTTCTGTTGTGGATGCAGCAAAGTTTATTGCTGCCGCTGCTTATTACAACGGTGAAGATCCCTGGGAAATACTGGCCCGCAACGAGGAAATTGACGATGCGATCCCACTTGGGGTTGTACTTACTTTGCCGGCTACAGGCTCCGAAATGAACGGAAACTCGGTGATTACCCGCAATGAATACAAGGAAAAACTTTCCTTCTCATCGCCATTGGTTATGCCCGTATTTTCAGTACTTGATCCGCAAGTGATGGCCACCCTTCCAAAAATTCAGGTAGCCAATGGCGTGGTCGATGCCTTTGTTCATGTGATTGAGCAATACCTCACTTACCCGGCAAATGCCAAAGTTCAGGACCGTATGGCCGAAGGCATATTGTTGACCTTGATTGAAGAAGGCCCCAAGGTGCTCCAAAATCAGCGTGATTACCATGCCTGTGCCAACATGATGTGGAGTGCCACCATGGCCTTGAACGGACTGATTGCCGCTGGTGTTCCACAGGATTGGACCACCCATCAGATTGGACACGAAATTACTGCCCTGCACAAGGTAGACCATGCCCAAACCCTGGCCATAGTTCTGCCAGGGGTTATGAAGGTGATGCAGTCTGCCAAAAGGGAAAAAATTTTACAGTATGCCGAACGCATTTGGGGAATTACCGGTAACAACGAAGAAACCGTACTACAACAGGCCATAGATCAAACGGTGGCTTTCTTCGAATCGATGGGCTTGAAAACTCGCCTGCGGGACTATTCCATTCCCGCAAGTACCATTGACCTCATTGTGGAGCGAATGGAGAACCGTGGCGATATAAATATTGGCGAAAACCAGTTGGTTGGCGTCGATGAAATAAGAAAAATACTGGAAGTAAGGAGTTGAAAGCGCAACATACTATAGCTAAAAATCCCACTTCAAAAAGGTGGGATTTTTTTTTCACTGCTTTTAAATGAATTAAAAAAACCTGGGAAAGATGATGGCCCGTGAATTTCTTTATTTTTGTTCACAAGTCGAAACGCTTTTCCTTTAATATGAATCGCGATGGAATTAGAATCGAAATTTGAAGCATCGTTGAAGGATCTCACTGCTATCTGCAGTCAGAGTAGCCAAATGGATTTGAAAAGGATTGAAGAAGCATGCCGTGTCGCTTACGAAATTCTGGGAGATACCCGCTGGGAATCGGGCGAACCCATTATTTTTCACTCCATCGAAGTGGCGAGGTTAGTGGCAAGCGATATTGGCATATCAACCGATTCGGTGGTAGCTGCGCTTTTGCACAACATTTTTGAAAGCAGCATCGAAAAGGACAACCTGATAGAGCAGTTGCCCAACCGTTTTGGCGATGGGGTATTTGCCCTGCTCGACGGATTGTTTAAAATCAATTCCATCGATACCGTAACCATTTCGGTTCATTCTGAAAATTTCAGGCGCTTATTGCTGACTCTTTCGGGCGATTTGCGGGTGGTGCTGATCAAAATTGCCGACCGCCTGGTTGACATGCGTCACCTCGAGGGGCTACCCTCCGAACTGCAAAACAAATACGCTACCGAATCGTCGTACCTGTATGCCCCTTTGGCGCACCGACTTGGTTTGTACAACATCAAAACTGAGCTGGAAGATCTTTCCCTGAAGTATTTACGCCCCGACGATTACCGGAAAATTGTCCGAAAACTGGAAGAAACTACCGAAGAACGCCGCAATTTTGTTTCAGAATTTGTAAAGCCCATCGAAGCGAAGCTGAAGTCGAGGAGCATCCGCTTTGAAATGAAGGCCCGTACAAAATCCATCTATTCCATCTGGAACAAAATGAAGAAAACCAAAGTGAGTTTTGAGGAAGTGTACGACCTTTTTGCCATCCGTGTGATTCTTGAGTCAAAACTGGAAGATGAAAAATCGGATTGCTGGCAGGCTTATTCCATTGTGACAGAAGAATATCAAACCAATACAGAGAGAATGCGCGACTGGATTTCCATCCCGAAATCAAACGGTTACGAATCATTGCATACCACCGTAATGGGGCCACAGGGGAAATGGGTTGAAGTACAGATCCGTACCCGCCGTATGGACGACATTGCTGAAAAGGGCATGGCTGCTCACTGGAAATACAAAGGCGGAAAGGGGAGTGGTGAACTCGATCAATGGCTCGCCAACATTCGCGAAGCGCTTGAAAATCCCGAAAGTAAAAGCGACGAATTGTTGCAGGAATTCAAAACCAATATTTACGAGGACGAGATCTTTGTGTTTACCCCCAAAGGCGATCTGAAGAAATTACCGGCAGGTTCAACGATCCTTGATTTTGCCTACGACATCCATTCCGATCTGGGTGATCGTTGCGTGGGAGGGAAAGTCAATCAGCGCAAGGTCACCATCAAGCACAAACTGAAAAACGGCGATCAGGTATCCATTGAAACTTCGAACAACCAAAAACCCAAGTTGGATTGGCTCGATTTTGTGGTGACCACCAAAGCTAAAACCCGCATTAAATCGAGCCTGAACGAAGAGCGGAAAAAAGAAGCAGCCAACGGGAAGGAAATCGTCAAACGAAAATTCAAAAATTGGAAAATCGATTATACCGATGATGTGATCCGTACCCTGCTAAGTTCACTGAAACTTAAAACCTCACAGGATCTTTACTACAAGGTTTCGGTTGGTGAAATTGAAGCTTTGCACCTGAAAAACATCATCAGGGGTCATGAAGACGAGGAGACCAAAGCCAAAGATGTTTTGGGTGAATTGATGCCCAAAAAAGTGGTGGAAAACCTCTCGTTCGATGGTGGTGATGAATTTTTGGTGATCGACAAGGATCTCAAAAACATCAATTATAAATTGGCCCAGTGTTGCAACCCTATTTTTGGTGATCCCATCTTTGGGTTCATTACCATTCGCGAAGGAATCAAAATACATCGCACCACTTGTCCCAATGCCAAGCAAATGAGGGAACGTTATCCCTATCGTTTTATCAAGGCCATGTGGCGGAACAGTAAGCAAAACAGCTCCTTTCAAGCGACCATTCACATGGCTGGGAACGACCGCATGGGTATTGTGGGCGACATTTCGTACATCATTGCCAAGGATGTAGGTGTTCAGATGCGTTCCATCAACATTGATTCTAAGAATGGAGAGTTCGAAGGAACCCTCAGGGTGTTTGTTAACAACATCGAACATCTTGAATTTTTGATGCATAAACTTAAAAATATCAAGGGGATACAACACGTTTCACGTGGTGATTGAGAAGGTGTTTTTTTGATGGCACCAACAGCTGGTAAGGAAGTTTGAAACTTGTACGTTCAACCCTTAACCCTCTTGATGGCTTGCGATATTTTTTTTTGGAACGATGTTTGAATAAGAAAGTTTTATCATAGGCAGACCATCAGAGCCCAAAAGGAAACCGGGGCTTTATTCATTGACAGATCAGCTGGTTTAGATGGAAATGACCATGAACAATTCGTGTTAAAAAACAGTTATAACAAGCAACCCGTTTGGGAGAAGATTTGAAAGGAAGCGATGCCTGAGGAATTAATCAATGCACAATTACATTTTGAGCAAGGCAATTTTGATGCCTGTAAGGATTTGATAAAAGAAGTATTGAATCGGGATTCAACGAACATCAATGCGTTGATGCTCAGGGCAAAAATTTCGTTTAAACTTCAGCAGTGGGGGGAGACACTGAATGATCTGAACCAAATACTGGAGCTCGACAGCCAGCACCAGCTAGCACAAAGTTACAGGCAAATGGTTTTGAATATTCTGACTTTTTGGAACAAGGACAACTATAATCCATGACGAGAGACTTTGTCAATCAGAATTTTAAATGTTTATTCGCCATGGCAAAATGCAAAAAATGAAATTTTATTTTCATAAAAAGGCATTTTAATTATCTTTGGAAACCTTGAAAAAAAGGTGATGATGCAGCAAGTCGAAAAATTCAATAAAAAATTTAATCGTATGAAGAAAGTTCTTTTAGTTTTAACCCTGTTTTTATTCTTTGTGAGCGCAGCCAATGCTCAGGAGTTGAGTCCGGGCCTGCAGGCCAAAAATGATGGTAACGATGCATTTCGTAACAAGGATTATGTGACTGCCATTAGCAATTGGGAGAAGTATCTCAATTCGGGTGAGGAGGGCGTTGCCGATGATGTGAATACCCAAAGCCTGTATTCAAGTAGTTTTAAATATGCTGCTGATAATTTTCTTCGTCTAAAGGAATACCAGTCGGCTTTAAGCTATTTTGAAAAGTACTTGGAAAAGGGTGGTGATGAAGCCAAGAAAGATGGGGAAATTGCTTATAAAATGGCCTTTTGTGCCAATAAACTTGATAAAAATGATGTGGCTTTAAGTGAGTATCAGCGTTCAATTGATCTGGGCTACCGCGAAGATATGTCGATGCTGTACATTGCCAGCATTTACAAGGATGCCGGTCGTGAAGATAAAATGATTGAAACCCTGGAACTGGCCATGGAAAAATATCCCAACAGCAAAAACCGCTCAAAAATGGCCAGTATGCTTACGGTACCCATGCTGAAGGAAGCTGCTGTTCCATTCAACGAAGCTAACGAGCTGGCCAAATCAGCAGCCACCGGCGATCCAACACAGTACCTCGAGAACATGGGGAAAGCGGTAGAAAAATTCAATGCAGCCATCCCTTTGTTTAAAAATGTATTGGAAGTTGACCCCGGCAACGAGCAGGCTATGACCTACCTCAAAAATTGCGAGGACAATATTTTGGCCTTCAATACTTATAAGGAAAATTTGCAAAAGAAATAACGGATCATTCATCCGCAAAAAAAATCCCGGTTATTTCGCCGGGATTTTTTTTTAATATTGTTTCAGGTAGTAAATGAGACCCAAACCCAGGTTTATCGTTTGAATAGGGGTTGTAATGGTGTTTCGACCAATTTCTTCACTCACTTCGTTGGTCTTGTCTTTCACAATGTAACTAACATGCTCACGTTTTGTCCCCGTTTGAAAGAAAGCTGCATGAACCTTTAGTTGAATCCTGTCGCTTGCAATCCAGCGAATCCCGGCTTCAGCCATCACGGGTACTGATACATGATTTGCTGCTATGTTTTCAGAGAAAATGACCTGCTCATTCACTTCATCAATGATTTTCATACTTTGAACCGGCGTTTTTACAATGCTTAGTCCGGAAAAAGCAGCCACATCAACATACAATTTGTTGATTACAATTGGATAGTTTAACTTAATCCCCATCATGGGTGACGACCACTGCCAGTAATCAACACTGTAAAGGTTATTGGCTGAATCAGCACTAAGATAGTCGGTCATTTGATATTCGAGCCAATCGCTTACTGCTGGCTTGTTCATGGAAGTTAGTCCGAAATGAAACCTGGCTGATACCGCCAGCCTGCGATGGATAAAATAGTCCCCATCGAAATTCAGCGAATAACCACTCTCTGCAAAACCCGATTCAAGGTCCATGATATTGGCACTACTAAAGGTTGATAAGGGCGTGACATGGCTCATGGATATACCCACCCTGAAATCACTTTGGGCTTCGCTTGTCAAAGCCAATACCAGCATTGAAACAAATAAAACCGAAGGGCAGAATCTTTTTCTCATCAACGAAGCTTTGTTTTTAGTTTTTATTAGTTTTGGTAAAGATAAAGATTCCGCTCAACTTTTATTTGAATAATCCCTGTTGGTATGGCCTTAAATTACATCTGGGTTTTTTTCTTTTTAGTAGCTTTCATTGTGGCTTTGGTAAAGTTGATTTTTTTTCACGATTACGAAGTATTTTCAAGCATCGTGATGTCAACCTTCGAAACAGCCAGAACTGGATTCGAAATTTCTTTAGGACTGACGGGGGTTTTAACCTTATGGATGGGCATCATGCGTATAGGGGAGAAGGGCGGAGTGGTTGCTGTATTATCAAGGATCATTGGACCATTTTTCCAACGCATCTTTCCGGGATTGGGGAAGGATCATCCTGCCTATGGCGCCATTACCCTGAACATAGCCGCCAACATGTTGAACCTCGACAATGCTGCAACACCCATGGGTTTACAGGCCATGAAAGAGATGCAGGAAACCAACCCCGATAAGGAGACGGCTTCCGATGCCCAAATCATGTTCATGGTATTGAACACTTCAGGTTTAACGTTGATTCCTGTTTCCATCATGGTTTACCGGGCACAGCTGGGCTCAGTCAATCCAACCGATGTATTTATTCCCTTGCTGATAGCCACTTTTTTCTCTACGCTTGCCGGGTTGATAGCCGTTGCTGTTGCCCAAAAAATCAACTTGATGAACAGGGTTGTCATCGCTTGGCTGGGTGGTATGACGGCTTTTATTGTGGCCTTAATCTGGTACTTTTCTACCTTGAGTCAGGCAGCGATTCAGGTCGTTTCAAATGTAGCCAGCGGGGTTATCCTCTTCAGCATTATCATCACCTTTATTTTGATGGCCATGCGGAAAAAAGTAAACGTGTATGAGACCTTTATCGAAGGGGCCAAGGATGGATTCAAAACAGCCATAAAGATCATTCCTTACCTGGTTTCAATTTTGGTAGCCATAGGTGTTTTCAGGGCTTCGGGTGCCATGGATTATCTGATTGGAGGAGTGGAATGGACAGTGGCAGCTTTGGGTTTCAATACCGATTTTGTGGGAGCTTTACCAACGGCACTGATGAAACCGCTGAGCGGGAGTGGTGCCCGTGGGATGATGATTGATGCCATGACCACCCATGGGGCTGATTCATTTGTAGGAAGGCTTGCTTCCATTTTTCAGGGATCGACTGATACCACCTTCTACATATTGGCCGTTTATTTTGGTTCGGTTGGTATTAAACGTACGCGCCATGCCCTGGCTTGTGGCCTGATTGCTGATTTTGCAGGCATATTGGCAGCCATTTTTGTGGGCTACCTCTTCTTTCATTAATCGTAAAACGACTCACATTTTTTTAAGCGTGCAATGATATCGTCGCCAAGCTGCGATTTTCGCTGGATGTGTGATTTGATCTCTTTTACAAAACTGTTATCTTCGAATTTACCGCGTACCATTTCAAAATCAGCCATCTGGGTATCGGCATTTCCATCGGCGCCAAAACCAGTCATGGCACTCAGCTGAAATTCTTTTTTGGCATCGTTGTAAAGCATTTGGTCAAGATCCACCACACTCTTCTTCCAACGCTGTACTATTTTGATGAGGTCTTTCACGGTGATTTCTTCAATTTTTTTGTCGAGCCGGCTTTCCAACAAACCTGCTGACCAGTTCCATTCAATGTTGTAATACGATTCATGAATAGCTTTAATTCTCAGTTCAAACTCGCAAAGGCTTTTTATTTTACCTGATTCAACATCACAAAGAATGGTGTCAATTTCATTTTTAGGGGCAATTAAACCCGCTATATCGGCCCAGTCGCCTTTGCCAATGTCAGAATCAGGTCTGAGTTGTTTCTTGATGTCTTCAAGGTTTCTGAAATCGATATCCTTGATTCTGGTGATCAGTGAATTGCCCAAAAATTTATCGATACCAATGTTGTACAGGGCGATGCCTTTGTTCAAGGCCATTGATGAGATGGAGGTGTTGTTGTAAATGTATTCATTGGATGTTTCGCCCGAAACCAATTTGAGACGATTGAGGATTTCAATCCCGTTGATCATTTTCTGTATGGTATAGGGACTCAGTAAGTTGAAGTTGATGCGGTCCAACTTGTTAGGATCAATCCGTTTGTCGCGTCGCGGCCATTTCATGGCATCGCGGATGGTTCCTACGCTGCGCAGATTCACAGCGGGTGCCAGCCATGATTTGTCATTCCCTTCAATGAGGTACGAAAAAGGCATGTCGGAAGTGTCGGAGTTCTTATAGTGACGTCCCATGACCAGGGTGAAAGGACCAATTTTAGCCGGCCATAACAGGTACGAATCACTGGTGGTTTTCGATCCTCGTTCAACAATCCCCTGATGGATGGGTCCCAGTTTGTACATGTGGTTGCTCTGGTTTGATCCGGAACCGGCATTCAGAAATGAGTACATCCCGGCAATCAGCAGGGTTGACTTGTGGTGGGTCACCGTAAATGGGCCTGCAAAAATTGAACAAGCTTCACCATGGAAACCCTGGCAGTTGGCAAAGAACACTGAATTATCGGCTGAATAATTTTTCCCCAATTCACAGCCTTGTCCAATATAGCATTTGTTAAGAATTACCCCTTCGGTTACTGAAGATCCCGATTGGATAATAAAATGCTTCAGAATTACATTGTTCCCGATTGTAACCGGAGCAATTTGGTTGCTGATGATGGACCCATTGTCTAAATGACGGGCGCCTTCTATCCTGACATGTTCGCCGATCCATACGTCCTTGATACTGCCCGAATTGGTAATCACGCAGTTTTTACCAATGTAGCCCCGTACATTCCTTTTTTCAAGGGCATAAGCCCTGATGAGTTCCTCCAGCTTGGTGATGAGCTTGCTTCTGTGACGGTACAAGGTAGTAATATACGCCAGCTGTGCTGAAAGCTGATCGTACATCATGATTTCACGCCCGCCCGATTCATCGAGTACAGCTATTTTCTCCCCATTCCCGAATGAGTTCTCCCCTTCGTTGGCAATGAGCTGAACATTGTTGATGATCACATGATCGTCAATGTTATAGTTCGAAATGTAGTTTTTGACATAGTTGATGTAGCAATTGTTCCCAATACCACAGTTATGGATGGTTGAATTGTAAATGCCTGCCTGCCTTTTGATCCCGCCAAACAGTTTAATTTTTTCGTTTTGTGAACCAATTTTCACTACGCCTGAAAAATGTGAGTTGTAAATGGTTTTGGGATCAAAATCGGGTGTTACAAAAATGGTGCTCCATTCATCACAGGTGCACATCTGCAATTCCAGCTTTTTGATTTCTTTGTCTGTCAGGTTTCGATACTTCATATCAGATCAGGGTTAGTTCGGCCAGGTAATCATAGTGCGGTCCGTATTCGATTACTTTGGTCCGGAGTCCGCATTGTTCAGCTATTTCACTGAGTAAAACATGGTCGGCAAACAACCATTTGAAAGGGTGGCCTATTATTTTTTTGTAGGTGAGCAGATAGTCTATTTCACCGTAATAATTTTCAGCATTGATATCGAAGAGGATGGAACCGTCTTCCTGTTCATACAAATACATCAGGTCCGAAGAATCGAGCAGAATTCGGCCCTTGGGTAAAAGCATTTCCCGGAGGTGAATCAGGAGTTTCCCCAAACCATGGATGGAACCTGCTATACCAATTCCGTTCATTAGCAGTAAAATGGTATCATATTTTTCGATAGCATGGGTAAGGATGTCCTTGTTAACAACTTTATGAATGCCTAAATCTTTCATCACTTTGCAGCAAAGCGTGGAAATTTCCAGTGCCGTTACATCGAGTTGCTGTTGTTGAAGGTACAAAGAATGACAACCGGCTCCTGCCCCGACATCCAGAATCTTTCCGCTACAATACTTTAGCGCCAGGCGTTCAAGCATGGGCATATCGTGCAATGAGCGGAAAAAATATTCAGGAGGCATTTGTTCGTCCTCAACAACAGCCGACGATACGTTGATGGGTGTATTGTCTTTGTGGTGGTGATAGTTGAAAATAGCGTTGCCTATTGGATCAAATGCCGGTTCAAGAATCATGGTTTTCGGTTTATCTGACCAAATATAATAAATCAGGCAGATTCGGCATGTGAATAGGGGTGGCTTTTATTGATCAATTTGATGCAAACTTTTTTCAGGTTGGAATAAATGTAGAAGCCTTTGTTGAGGCCATTGGAAATAATGAAGGTACGGGCATCGGGAAAGCGGCGGGCAATTTCAATCACATGATCGAGGTTAATGCCTTCGTGATGAAGCCATAATTTGGTTTCGAAAGCTCCCGGCATCAGTTTCAATCCTTTGTTTTCAGCCTCTTCAAAATGATGGCGGGCCAAAATGAATTCAATTTCCTGGGTGGTATGCATAGTGTTTTTAGTTTCGTTTAACTTCGTTAGGAGCATAACGTTTTCGGATGATTTTCATTGTGTATACAAACAAAAAGGGGGTTCCCCCCCTTTCATGTTGTATTTTTTTTCAGGAATTTTAGAAACGGAAACCAAAGGTGATGGTTGCCTGGTTGTTGCGTTCGCTAAGGTTGGCAATATTGCTGCCATTGCTTGGATTGGTATACCAAAGTTCATGAACCTTATGGGCTGTTTCCAGTTGGCTCATTCGATAGGCAAAGTCAAGGAAGAAATTTTGCTGACGGTAGCCAAATCCTGCAGAGTAACTGCTGTAACTGTCGGTGCGGTTCAGTATAGCTGCATCTGTACCATCGTTGTACTGGTAACTTTCTTTCCAGGGATTTCCCATCAGGTTGTAGCCGGCACGCAGGCTGAAATTGGTATGGAGCCTGTATTCGGCACCAATCCTAAGGTTGCCGGTTGAATTCAGTGTTTTGTTGATATCGTTGTTCTGATCGGAGTAATCGTAGTTGTCGCCCGATGCACGAAACTTGCTATTGGCGTAGTTCAGCAGTTCATAATCGACACTGATCAATGCAACATCACCCAGTGAATAAGCCCCGCTCAGGTTCAACCTGAAGGGTGTTTCAAGCCGGTAGCTGTAGTAAATTTCGTTATCATCTTCCCATTTGCTGTTGTAACCTGTTTCATCGTTTCCTACTTCCTGGTCGTAGTATGCAGTAAGGTATTTTTCTTCTTCTTTGTTAATGTTGTAAAAGTTAGGTGTATGCACAGCTATACCTAAACGCAACGATTTTATGGGGCGATAAATGATACCGGTTTTGAAGTTCAGACCCATTCCCGATTCCGATAAATCCGTGTCGAGCGTGTACTCTTTAAGATAAGCGCTTTTGTTTTCATTGTCGATTTCGGAATAACGGGTCATTTCGCGGAACTCAAGGTCGATGATCCCCATGCTGGCTCCCAAAAAAAGTTTGTTATTGATGTTCATTCCCAATGCCATCAGGTATTCATCGAGATGTCCACTGCGTTGGATCGACTTTTTTTGTTGATGGGCTTTCACTCCAATGGCTTCATAACCAATGCCAATGTAGTTGTTGCTTTCATCATAAATATCATAGGGTTGATAATCGGTCAAATCGTTGTAATAAATACCTTCCAGTACACTGGGATCCGTATCCTCATCGATGAGCCAGGTATTCCAGGCCATGCCTTCATAATAATAATCGAAGGAATTGGGGTTAGCTTGCTGGTTGGCATAATCGCTGAAATAGTTTAGTAAGGTAGTGTTGGCACCAAAGCCCTGAACATTGATATTGCTGTTGAAATTTTTCAGTCGGTTAAACCCTATTCCGAACGTAAAACTCAACACTCCGGTTTGTTGGCCGGTGCTGACTGCCGATACCCAACTCAAATTGTTAAAATTGAAGTTGTAACGGTCGTTTACTGCGGTATTTCCCAAATAAGCAGCGCTCATTTGATTGAGGTTCAGGGTTGGAGAAAATGACACTTCGCCAGACCTGTAAAGTCCCAATCCGGCAGGGTTGATGCTGGCTGAAACAAAATCGCCGCCCAGGGCACCAAAGGCACTGCCCATGGCAATGGAACGTGCCGTTCCACCGTATTCGGTTTGAGAGAATTTCAAGGCATCAAAAAAATCCTGAGCATAAGTGCTTGTGACTGATAGCGAAATCAGTATTGCAATAATATATTTTTTCATGACTATAAACTTTATGCGTTTTAGATGTTAACGTCGGTTACCTGATGAACTGGAGCTGCTGCTGGAGCTGCTGCTTGAACTGCCACCTGAATACGAGCTTCCTGAACTGCGGCTGCTGCTTCCGCTTGAGTATGAGCTGCCCGAACTACGGCTGCTGCTTCCGGAATAGCTCGATCCTGAACGGGCAGGGGCACTGGGTGTATAGCTTCGACTTCCGCTGGAGTATGAGCCAGTACTTCTGTTCGAAGGTGATGAGCTGGAACCTGAACTATAGCTTTTTGCGGGTGTTGTGCTTCCACTTTGCGTACTGCTGCCCGAACGTGTTGACGGGATGGTGTAGCCCGATTTGGTAGAGCTTCCTGCGCTGGAACGGCTACGATCAGCGTTTTGGTAACTGGCAGGAACCGATTTGTTGTTGCTGTTATAGCTTGCCCTTGTGTTGCTCCTTGGCGTATTGTAACTGGGCGTGTAGGTTCTGGTATTGCCATCGGTTCGTCCGCTAACGGTTCCACCCGGAGTACTTCTGACCGGGGCATTGTTTTCACCGGTTCTGGTTCGATACGAAGGGGAACCCGTGGTTGAATTTTGACTTGCAGGAGTATTACGGGTAACTGTAGTTATACCACTGTTTTCACCTGTACTCCTTCTTTTTTCGGTAAGTACTCCGCGATTGTTTTGTGGGTTGGTAGTCGTCGACTTCTGGCTGCTGGCCATGTCGTTGCTAGTACTTACACTCCTTCTGTTATCGGGATTGAGCGACTTGTTAACCGTGACAGGAGCACCTCCGCGTGAATTATCAGTGTTGGCTACATTGCGTGATGTGCCTCCACCACTATAGGTGGTATTGGGCCTGCTTGAACGACGTTCGCCTTCGTAATTTTCACGGTAGGTATAATGGTGGTGGTTGTGATAATAAGGATATCCATAGTAATTGGGGTACCCGTAATAGTAGCTGTAATAAGGATAACCACCATAGCCCATGTACCAGGGGTAGTAGGCGCCACGATAGCTCCAGGGGCTGTACCAGCTGTAGTACCAGGGATCCATGTAGCTGTAATAACTGTAATAATAAGGTGAATTCCAGTAAGGTGAATAGAAACCCCAATTCATGGAGAAGTTCCAGTAAGGATCGTCATCGTAATAGTAGGGATCATGAAAACGCCTGATCCTGCTTGAATACGAGTAATCATCATCAACATAGTAGTTGTTGATGTATACGGTTTCATCTTCGGTAGTGTCAAAAAACACGGTATCCTGGTTCTCATTATTGAGGTTTTCCAGATTATAGGCCTGTACCTCACCAAACCAGTCGGGTTCATCTTCGGCATAGATGTAATTGTTGAGTGTGTTGCTGCCGTCTTCGTTTTCCTTCAGTTCACTCACCACAATGAGCTCTTTGTTTGCTTGCGCTTTATTTCCGGACAAGGTTTCCATATCGGTTGCTGTCAGTGCAGGAGATACATCGCCCGGCCAGTAGTAGATGTCATCTACATAACTCCCCGATGGTTGCAGGCTGATACTGCATGCCGAAGCAACTAGTGCGATCAGGGTGATGATGATTAATTTACGTTTCATAACTTGTCCTCCTTAGGCTTTATCTTTTAATTATTTTGTGTTTTATTTGTACTCGTTTTAAGGTCAACTAAGATAAACAAATACTATACCAAAGGATAAGAAATGGCGAAGGAAATCACTTCAAGAAGCGAAAATTACTCACAGTGGTACAACGATCTGGTAGTAAAAGCCGATTTAGCTGAAAATTCAGCGGTCAGGGGATGCATGGTCATCAAGCCTTATGGCTATGCAATCTGGGAAAAAATGCAGGCTGAACTGGACCGAATGTTCAAGGAAACCGGTCACGTCAATGCTTATTTTCCCCTCTTCATCCCCAAATCATTTTTTAGTAAGGAAGCCAGTCATGTTGAAGGTTTCGCCAAAGAGTGTGCCGTAGTTACACACTACCGTTTAAAAAACGATCCCGACGGGAAAGGGGTCATTGTTGATCCCGATGCAAAACTCGAAGAAGAGTTGATTGTACGCCCAACGTCCGAGACCATCATTTGGCATACTTACAAAAATTGGATTCAATCGTGGCGCGATCTGCCAATCCTCATTAACCAGTGGGCCAACGTGGTACGCTGGGAAATGCGTACCCGCCTGTTTTTGAGAACTGCTGAGTTTCTCTGGCAGGAAGGGCATACTGCCCATGCCACTCAGGCCGAAGCCATTGAAGAAACCTTCAAAATGGTGAATGTTTACGCCAACTTTGCCGAGCAGTTCATGGCTCTGCCGGTGATCAAAGGGCACAAATCGGAGAACGAGCGTTTTGCCGGAGCCCTCGACACCTTGTGCATTGAAGCCCTGATGCAGGATGGAAAAGCCTTGCAGGCTGGTACCTCCCATTTCCTGGGCCAAAATTTTGCCAAAGCTTTCGACGTGCAATTTGCGAACAAAGAAGGAAAACTGGAACACGTTTGGGCCACATCGTGGGGGGTTTCAACCCGTTTAATGGGTGCTTTGATCATGGCGCATTCCGACGATAACGGACTGGTGCTTCCCCCAAAACTAGCCCCTTTCCAGGTGGTGATTGTACCAATTTACAAGAGCATGGAACAGCTGGCTGAAATATCGGCCAAGGTTGACGCAATCATTCCTTTGCTGAAAGCCAAAGGCATCAGCGTGAAATTCGATGATAACGATGCCAAAAAACCCGGCTGGAAATTTGCCGAGTACGAGCTGAAAGGTGTTCCGGTACGTTTGGCATTGGGGCCGCGTGACATTGAAAACGGCACTGTTGAAGTTGCCCGCCGTGACAACCTCTCCAAGGAAGTGGTTCAACTCGATGGAATTGAAAATTATGTTGAAGCTTTGCTTGAAAAAATTCAGCAAACCATCTTTAACAAAGCCCTGGCTTTCAGGGAGGAAAAAACCACCAAAGCCGATACCTGGGAAGAATTCAAGGATTTGTTGACGAACAAAGGCGGTTTCATTTCAGCCCATTGGGACGGAACCCCCGAAACCGAACAAAAAATCAAGGAAGAAACCAAGGCCACCATCCGCTGTATTCCGCTCGATGCAGTGGAGGAAGAAGGGAAATGCATTTACTCTGGCAAACCATCTGGCAGAAGGGTGTTGTTTGCAGTTGCCTATTAGAAACCAAAATAGTAGCACTAAAACTATTGTGATCTTGCTGCAATAGTTTTAGTGTTTTTAATAGTCAGGGTTTACTTTTTATAGATGAGATACATCTTTTCTATGACGGACTTTTCTTATCTCAACGATACGAATTGAGTCTTCAATTACATAAATGATATGGTAATCACCAATACGCAGTCTCCATACTTGTTCCTTGTTGCCTTTCAGTTTTTTGCAGCCAGCCGGGCGTGGTTCTATTGCTAATTTTTCTGCAGCTATAATTATTCGAATGATTACTGATTTTGGGAAATTTCGAATTTCTTTTGCAGCACTTTTTGAGAATACAACACTATAAGTAGCCTTTATTTGACAACTCCTCTTTCAGGATACAAGATGGATTGTATCCTCGTCCTTTCTTTCTTCTGTAATTAAACAATCAAAGAAATCCTCCCAAATTTCTCCATGTTTTTCCAAGTCGATTTGGACAGCAATTTTTTGATTTTTTTCGTTGGTTAAAAAGCTAATTCCTTTCATTCTGATTGATATTATTTCACAAAATTAATGAATTAATCAAGAACTGCCGATACTCATAGTTATTCAATTAGGAACCGTTCTCTTCAAAAAGAACGGTTCCTAATCTCAAAGATATCTGTTATTCAGTGCTTTCTTTTAAATGTTTGTCAAGGAAGGCGATCATGGCCCGGTAAAAGTCGAAGCGGTTTTCCTCGTTGCGGAAACCGTGCCCTTCGTTGTCTTTCACCATGTATTCCACGGCAATGCCCCTGGCTTCCAGTGCTTCCACAATCTGATCCGATTCGTTGATGTTGACCCTGGGATCGTTGGCGCCCTGGGCTACAAAAAGGGGAGCCATGATCTTGTCGGCATGAAATACAGGCGATACCTGTGCCAGCAATAGGCTGTCGTTGACCGGATGCCCCATCATCTCCTGAAACATATCACGCATGGGTTCCCAGTAGGGAGGGATGGTTTGCAAAAGGGTAAATAAATTTGAAACACCCACGTAATCAACACCGGCGGCATACAGATCGGGGGTGAAAGCCAGCCCGGCCAGCGTGGCATATCCTCCATAGCTGCCACCATAAATGGCAACTTTTTTCGGGTCGGCAATGCCTTGTTCAATGAGCCAGTTCACCCCGTCGGTGATGTCATCCTGCATGCTTTGTCCCCACTGTTTAAAAGAAGCTTCCCAGAAAGCCCGGCCAAAGCCGGTTGATCCGCGGAAGTTCATTTGCAGCACAGCATAACCGTTGTTTGCCAGGAATTGTACTTCGGGGTTGAAGCCCCAGTAATCGCGGGCCCAGGGGCCACCGTGCGGATTGATGACCACGGGAAGGTTTTCACGTTTAACCCCTTTAGGGACGGTGAGATAACCATGGATGGTAAGGCCGTCGCGGGAGGTATATTGAACCGGTTCCATGTCGCACATGTTTTCAGGATCGAGCCAGGGACTCAGTTCTGCCAGGTGGATGAGCTCATCACTGACTTTGTCGTAGAGGTAATAGGCCCCGCGGGTTTTGTCGCTATAAGTCCTAATCATGAGTTTGTCTTCAGCCTTGTTGCTGCTGCTGATACTCACTTCCACACCGGGCAGTTCCTTGCTAATTTTTTCATAAAACGTTTTGAATTCTTCATCAAAAAAATGAAGTTGCCGTTTGGCGGTATAGTAATTGACCCCCAGCAATTTTTTGTCTTTTTTGGAGTAATTGATGCCTGAAACATCGGCCTCGTCGGTTTCGAAAAGGACTTCCAGCTCTTTGGCATTGGCCAGGTCGTAAAGTACCAGGGCTTCCTTGTCGCGGCCCAGGTTCGAGCGGGCATACAAGTACTTATTGTCGAAGGTAAACATGAGTGGTTCAAGGGTTTCCTTGAAGTTTTGCGTCAGTACCGGGATGAAATCATCGTTCTCTGTTTCTCGGTAAAGATAGGTTTGATTCACCCCGTCGGAGGCAATGGCTACGCGGAGTTTGCCTTCATGGTCGGTCATCCAGCCCACAATGTTCCCGGGATTTTCGGCCAGCATCACCATCTCTCCGGTTTCGATGTTGAGGCGGTAAGGATCAAAGACCCTTGCATCGCGTTTGTTTAAGCCTACAATGACTTCGGTGGGTAAATCTTCCAGTTCGTCAATGATTTGGGTACGTACCCCCTCAAAAGCAGTGAGGGCTTTGAATTCACTGCCATCGAGGTTAACCCCGTACAATTGAAAGTTTTCATCGCCACCGGTGTCCTTCAGGTAGAGCAGGCGTTCGTTACTGGCCCACATATAGCCGGCAATGTCGCGGGCTGTTTCACTGGTAATGCGAATGGAGTCGCCACCGTTTACTGCCTGAACGTAAACATTTAATCGGCTTTCAAATGGTGCCAGGTAGGAGAAATAATCACCACTTGGTGAAAGTTGAAAACTTGTTTTTTCAGGATTTCGGAAGAAATCTTCCAGGGGGACAGGATCGGCTTT
>JAFGVJ010000280.1 GCA_016938055.1 Prolixibacteraceae bacterium | reverse complement strand
CCGCTGGTGTTCAGTTCCAGCTTTTCAGCATAAATGGTATCGGTATGGATAAGGCCTGAACCCGAAAGGTCAATTTTTTCTACAAAGGGACCTTTTACGTACACTTCAATGGCCTGGTGTTTCCTGATCATGATGTTGTAGGGGGTACGGATTTTTAACTCATTGTCGTATACCACTGTTTCAACATACATCAACAGGTTTGATTCGCCGCTGAGCGAGAGGGATGTTTCTTCGGCATATTCGTAATAAATGTCGAAATCGCCCGAAGAGGCTATTTGGGTAAATTCAGGGATGGTGCGGTCTTCTTCAACTACATCGCCGTTTCCGTCAATGAATAGCTGGTTGAAGCAGCTGGTCATGATGAGCATGAGCAGCAGGGGAAGGATCAGGATGCTTTTTTGTGTTTTCATGGTGCTATTTTTTATGTGTTCCGTTTACAATGACAAAGTGTTGTTGCAACGGTTGCTTCAGTCTTGAATTTTTTTATCGTTTTAAAATTTTAATATCGGCCGATGAGGTATTCAGAATGAGTTTGGGTTTGGCCTTTTCAATCTTTCCGGTACGCCCGATGTAACGCATAATTTTTTCCTTTTCGTTGATGGGCTCGGTTTCATCAATTTTTGCTTCGTTGGGCAGGCTCAGGTCACGGTTGGTGATGATGTCGAAATTCACATCAGCATCGCGGTCGAAAAAGAGGTTGATCCGGGTGGAACGGGCATCAATCATGATGTTCTCCATACTCGGGCGGATATTTTCGATGGTGATTTCGCCATAGTTCATCACGATGTTTGATTTTTGGGTGAATTCCGTGATGGAGAAATCGGTCCAGCTGGCCTGCGATTCGAAATTGTTGATCATACGGATGCGGTAATGATCGCGGCTGGAGTTCACCAACAATTGCCCTATTTCAGTAAAGGTAATGTCGGAGGTTTTGCTGTTGACGCGCAAGCGGCGTGAGCTGGACAGGTTGAAGTCACTGTAATAGATTTCGAGGTTGCCCGAGTCGATGTTCCTGATCACACCATTGCCAAAATTAAGCTTGAGGTTAACATAGCCGTTCAGGTCATGGGCTTTCAGTTTTCCGTTCGACAGGTCGATGGTCAGGTCGCCATGGTAATCATCGAGATAAATGTTCCCGAATTTGTTTTTGATGCGCAGGTCGAGGTTGTCGGGAACTTTGATCTTCATGTCGATATTGACCAGCGATTCGCCCATGCCAATGTTTTCCTTCAGCTTGATGAGCTCGCTGATGATCATGTTTTTGCTTTCCCCAATGATGGTGCTGATCACCACGTTGTGCCCCGAATGGGTGAGTTCAAAATTGATTTCGTCCATTTTCTTTTGCAAGCGGTCGTAACTTTTCTCTGACACCTCGCAGGCAATTTCAACGAACACCGAATCTTTGTCCCACACTTCGAGGCTGATATCACCATATTTATTGCTGATGTCGATGATGGAGCTCTTGTCTACCCTGAATCCTTTGACTACTTTTTTGGAGTCACTGACCTGTGCCCTGGCGCTAAGCATTCCGGCAAGTCCCAACAAGGCGATGAGCCACAGTTGTCGTAGCATTATTGCGTTATTTCTTTTCATGACTTCAACAATTAACAGTTAATTTGATTCAGTACCCGGTTCACAGTTTCCAGCTTCAGCCGGTTATTTTGGATCATGGCTTCAATCACCTCGCGGTTGTAGATGTCCTCGTTGAGGTCTTCTTCCAGCTCGCGGTACATATCGTTGAGCTCTTCCAGATCGTTTTGGATATCGTTTTTCAACTCGGGAAATATTTCGTAGCACTTATTGATTTCTTTCATTTGGAAAGAGACCTCTTTGGCATAGTAATATTCGGTTTCGAGCAGTTCCCGGAGTTCAGGATCGGAAACGTTGACATATTTGCGATGCGTATCTCCGGTACTGATCATGATGGTGCTGATCAATGCCAGCACCAGCACGGCAGCTATTGAAGCAGTAATTTTCCAAAAGTTGATTCTTCTGATCTTCCCCTTCTTCCCTGCATCAAGTTTTGCTTCAATTTGATCCCAACCATGGAGGGGAGGGAGCATTGAATCAAATTCGTTCCGATGCTCACGCATGAAATCTTCAAGCTTTCTCATAATATTTCTCCTTTAAAATATCGTATACTTTTCGTTTTGCCCGCATAAACTGCGATTTCGAGGTCGACTCGGTAATCCCCAGTATTTGGGCAATTTCAAGATGATCGTAACCTTCGAGCAGGTAGAGTGAAAAAACAATTCTGCCCCCCTCTGGCAATTGCTGCATGGCTGCCTGAATATCGGCCACCGTGAGAGGGAGTTCATGTTCGTCCACTTCATCGCTCCGGTTTCCATAATGGGTCATCTCATCGGTTAACAACAGTTCAACTTTCCTTTTTTGTAGCGCATTGATGGCTGTATTGACCACTATCCGCTTCAGCCAGGCACCAAAAGTTGATTCGTACCGAAAGGAGTCGAGCTTTGTAAACGCCTGGATGAATGCTTCCTGAAGAATGTCTTCAGCATCTTCGCGGTTATTCATCATGCGGTAACAGATGTTGAACATCGCTTTGGAATAAAGCGTGTACAACTGACGCCTTGCCCGGTTGTCGCCCATTTTACTGGCTTCAATCAGCTTTTCGTGTATGTCTGTATGTGTTCCCAATGTTTGTAATACGACTTAAATGACAGCAACGTTTTTAAAGGGTTGCAATGGAGAATGAAAAATGTTGCACAAAAATGAAATGATTTGCAAGCGGAAGGAACAAGCCATAGGTAAATGGCCGTTTTTCAACGGTAACTGGCTTCAAGGTAACGATGAAGCTATTTGGATTGGCCTCTTTGCAGGGAGAACCAGATACCGGGAATGCAAAGTGCCGAAAAAACCACAAAATAGATTTTCATGCTTTGCAAAAACAGATCGGCATTCCCGGTCGAGATGGGATGCTTTCCCAGGTAAAGTGAGATAAGCAGGGTAGCTACCATCATGCTCAGGGTTTGCCCAAAAACCCGCATGGTCGCGTTCAATCCGGATGCAATCCCGTAATCTTTCTTTTCAACAGCGCTCATGATGGAGTTGGTATTGGGGGAGGTGAACATGCCAAAGCCCAAACCTAAAACCACCAGCATGGTCGTAATGTAAGTCAGCGAGGAATCGGTTTGAAGAAACATCAAGCCGATGAGTGAAAACAGGGTGAGCAGCATGCCCAGGGAAGCAATTTTGCCCGGGTCAATTTTATCGGATAGTTTTCCAGTGAAGGGAGCCGAAATGGCCATCACCACGGGTTGAAAAACCAGGATTAATCCGGCATCGCGGGGCGATAATCCTTTGGCAACCTGCAAATAAAGGCTCAGCAGGAACCCAATGCCAAAGGTTGCCGCGTAATGGATCAGGGCCGCGTAATTCGAAAAGGCAAAGCGCCGGTTGCTTTTCATCAGTGATACACTGAATATAGGGTTGATGCGTGTTTTCTCCAAACGGAAAAAAAGCCCCATGAGCAAGATGCCGCTCACGGTGAGGATGATCCCGTAGGTGTGCCTGATTTGCCCACCACCGTATATAAAAGCGAAAATGGCCAGGGCATAGAGAATGGTTCCTTTTACGTCGAAAAAAGCCGGTCCTTTTTTCTGGTGGAGGTTCGTAAGGTTCAATTGTGCCAGCAACAGGGAAAACAAACCCAGCGGGGTCACAACATAAAAAACTCCTTGCCACCCCAACCACTGGGTCAGCAGTCCACCTACAAAAGGGCCCAACGATAAACCTGCATATACTGCAGCAATGTTCATACCCAATACGATGCCTCTTTTTTCGGCAGGATAAGTTTCCGTGAGGATGGCCACCGCGGTCACATGCATCATGGCGGCACCTGCCCCCTGAAAAATGCGCATCAGTAAAAGAAAATAAATGGAGGGACTAAATGCCGATAGCAGTGTGAAAATGGTAAAAATTAACAAGCCCAGTTTGAAGAAACGTACCCTCCCCCAAATATCGGCTGCCTTGCTCAGGGGCAACAGCACGATGGCATTGGATAGTAAAAACGAGTTGGTCACCCAGCTTAGCGTGGTGGCTGAGCACGAAAATGCCTCCTGGATATCAGGTAGGGAAATATTGACTGCAGCCAGCATGAAAGGATTCATGAAGGAGGCAAACATGGTGGTGAGCAATACAGGCCAATGCTGCTGACGGGCACTTTGATTCATTTCTGCTGATGCACTTTAGGTGATGAACGCAAACGGATGGTAAAACTATAAAACTAATTCAATATTTTGTTTTTAGCTTCGTGGCTATTTCCTTTGAACAGGGTGTTTTTTTATTTGCTGTTTTTTGTAAGTTTGGATCAATCAATCACCAAATCAAAAAAAATGAAACATTTCTTACCAATCGTATTTCTTTCAATGGTACTGTTCTCCTGTCAGCAGAACAATCGTTATACCATCAGTGGCACAATGGCTGATTCCCTTGAAACCACCATTTACCTCCAACAACGTGTCGATGGCGCTTTTGTGAATGTCGATTCAGCGTTGCTGGTCAAGGGGAGTTTTAAAATGAACGGACAAGCTGCTTCAGTGGATGAATATTACTTGAGCAAAGGTGAACGTGATAAAAAATTGTTCTTTTTGGAAAATGCCAAAATCAAAGTTGTATCAGATACTACCCTGATCAGTAAAGCAAACATCACCGGAGGAAAGGTGCAAAACCTTTTCAATACTTATGAAGATGCATACAAACTACGCTACGATTCCATGCTGAGTGTGTATTACAAAGCCCGTGATGAACAGGATTCCGAAATCCAAAAGGCGCTTGAAAAACAGGCCGATTCCCTTTACGAAAGCATCGGGGAGTATCAGGAAGCTTTCATGTTGGAAAATGCATCCTCGCCGGTGGCCGTGCACCTGTTAACCCGCATCCAATATGGGCGCGATGCCAATGAACTGAACGAATTGTTCACCAAACTGGATACAACGCTGGCCTACATGGCTTCGTACAAGTTCCTCGAAGATCGGATCAATGCACTGAGGAAGGTGGCCATCGGAGCCACTGCCCCTGATTTTACCCAAAACGATCCCGATGGAAATCCCATCACCTTTTCCGATGTTTACCAAGCTCATGAACTGACCCTGGTTGACTTTTGGGCATCGTGGTGCGGACCCTGCCGCGTGGAAAATCCCAATGTGGTGGCAGCTTACCATCAGTTTAAAGACAAGGGATTTACCGTTTTCGGCGTTTCACTCGATTCCGACCGCGATCGCTGGCTGAAAGCCATTGCAGACGACCAGCTTCAGTGGCAACATGTTTCTGACCTGAGAGGATGGGATAACCAGTTTTCCAAAGCTTATGCCGTGAATTCCATTCCGGCCAATTTTTTGGTCAATCGCGAAGGGATCATCATCGCCACCGGATTGAGGGAGGAAGCATTGCTGCAGAAACTGGCCGAATTGTTGAAATAAGCTCATGAAGATATTGCTGGCTGCATTGGTGCTCCTGTTCATGCAAACATTTTTGTTTGGACAAACAAACAACGATTGGGAATTGACGTTTTCTGATGAGTTTGAGGGAACTGGTGCCCCCGATTCAAAAAAATGGGAACGTCAGGAGTACAACCGGCGGAATAATAACAATGGCCCCGACGGATATTGGAGCCGGCAGGATTCCTACCTCAACGGGAACGGGCAACTGGTCATCAGGGTCAGGACCATCGGTAATCAAAACGGCGATGCCGATCCTTACGATTTTAGTGTTGGTGCTCTGCGAAGTAAGGGCAAATTTGAGCAGCTTTACGGAAAGTTTGAAATCAGTTGCCAGTTACCTACACAGTCGGGTTGGTGGGTGGCTTTCTGGATGATGCAGGGCAATGTTGGTCAGGTGGGGAACGGAGGTGTTGACGGATCGGAAGTGGACATCATGGAAGGCTTTGGCTGGACCGATAAAATCAATCTGGCGATCCATTACGATGGCTATGGCGATGATCACAAATCGAAGGGCTTCAACAAAATTTACCCGGGCATTCGCGAAGGTTTTCATACTTATGCCCTGGAGTGGTTTCCCGAAAAGTATCTTTTTTACATCGATGGTGTTCAGGTGTGGGAAACGACCGGGGGAGGGGTGTGCAATCAACCAGGCTACCTGAAAGTGACCGGTGAAATCTCTACCGAAGACTGGGCGGTGAACGAATGGTGGGCCAATACCCCCGACACCACTTTTTATCCCGATTCGTTTCTGGTCGATTATGTGAGGGTGTACCAGTTCCCCGATTCCGCAACCGGTGCAATCCAAATGGAAAGCCCGGTTTTGAAAGTATACCCCAATCCGGCTGGGGAAGTGATCACGGTGAGCGCAGGTGCGTCATCATTCGAGCAGGCTGCTTCGGAGATTTTGGTGCTCAATGCAGCCGGGAAAGTTGTGAAGGAATTGAAAAATGTATACCTGCCTGTCGATTTGGCCTTGCAAGATTTTGAGAAAGGAATTTATGGTTTGATGATCCATACCAACGGAAAACACCAGCATCATCGGTTCATTAAAAGTCATTGAGCATGAATACAAATGTTCCCGTTTCAAAACGAATGATTTCCCTCGATGCCCTCCGGGGTTTCACCATTGCCGGCATGATCCTGGTGAATGTACCCGGTTCGTGGGAGCACATTTACCCGCCACTGCGCCATGCCGCTTTTAACGGTTTGACCCTGGCCGATCTGGTATTTCCTTTTTTCCTGTTCATTGTGGGGGCTTCCATTGTGCTGGCTTTGGGAAAACGCATGGAAAAAGGGGACAGCAAACGGGCCATGTTGGGCAAAATTCTGTACCGCACCCTGGTGATTTTCTTGCTGGGTGTTTTGCTGAATTGGCTTTCGGCCGATTTTTCTTTTCCCCTTAGGATAGCTGGTGTTTTGCAGCGCATTGCCCTGTGTTACCTGATGGCTTCCTTGCTTTTTTTGTATGCCAAAAGATGGGTCATGGTTGGTTTGGCTGTCTTCATCGTACTGGGATACTGGATGTTGAATGTATTTGTGCCTGTGCCGGGTGAAGGTGTGGCCATTTTAAGCCCTGAAGTAAACTGGGCTGCCTGGATCGACGGGCAATTGCTCCCCGGTAACAGGTATTTCGGGCATTGGGATCCCGAGGGCATCCTCAGTACTTTTCCAGCACTGGTGAACACACTGCTGGGCATTTTTACCATGCAACTCTTGCAAAAAAATGCGCTTCATCTCCATCAAATAAAAATCTTATTGCTGGTGGGCATCAACCTCATTGTTTTCGGTTGGTTGATTTCATTTACTTTTCCGGTGAACAAGAATGTTTGGAGCAGTTCGTTTGTTTTGCTCACATCCGGTATGGCAGCCTTACTTTGGGCCTTGCTGGTATATGTGGTGGATATGAAAGAACACAGCAAGTGGGTAAAACCCGGAATCATTTTTGGGTCGAATGCCATCACGGCCTATGTGTTGCATTACCTGTTTCATTATCCGCTGGGGCGCATCAAAGTGGGAGGGACCTCGTTTCATCAGCTTTTCATGGATGCTTTGGGCAGCTTTTTATCGCCGAACCTGACTTCGCTTTGCTGGGCTATATTTTACACCTTTCTCTGTTTTCTCCCGATTTGGTGGATGTACCGGAAAAAGGTTTTTGTGAAAATATAACTTGAACAAAATCCAAATTCCAAATCCCAAAATCCAAATTCCAAATTCCAAATTCCAAATCCCAAAATCCAAAATCCAAAATCCAAATCCCATAATCCAAAATCCAAATCTCAATAAATGGGCATCATTCGAAAATGATAGTAAGTCTGAAAAGCAGCAAGGTTCGAAATGGAAGTCAATAACTGTTGTACTGCCTCATTGAACCAATTCGAAACATTAAACGGTTAGCAAAAAAATATATTCTCTCTGCAATCATTACAAAATCAGCCGATTGGTATTTCATATTCATTCGCTGGCCTTCGTTGATGCATGGCTAAAATCTACCCCTGAAAAATTTTCGGCATCATATTTGAAATACTGCTCTCAACAAACCGCTCTTAAAGTTCAAATTTAGTATTGAAACTCAGAGAGCACAAAACATAAAGCCATGAAACGTAAAATATTTACCCTGTTAGCGTTGATGACGATCACCTTCGGAGCCGCAAGGGCCCAGGAAACCATCACCGTAAGCGCTTCCAACGAAGACATTAGCGATCACCTCGATCTGGAAGCCGTTGCCTACCTGTTTGGAGAATCCAAAGATCTTGAAACATTTGAGATGAAACTCAACGATCCTGAATTGTTGTATTCCAACCTCGACCTGAACAACGATGGTTACGTCGATTACCTTCGGGTAGTTGAGATCAAAGAAGACGATGTATTCGTTATCACCATTCAAGCTGTGTTGGGCGAAGAGCTTTATCAGGATGTTGCCACCATTGATGTACAGGTAAAAGATAAAAAAACCGTGTACGTTCAGGTGGTTGGAAATGAATACCTCTACGGAGCAAACTACATTTTTGAGCCGGTGTATGTTCACCGACCGGTCATTTATGACTTCTTCTGGTATCCGCGCCACGTAGTTTGGGTATCGCCCTGGTATTGGAGCTACTATCCAGTTCACTATCGTTACCGTGCACCGCGTCACATCCATGTTTACCATGCCCACGTGCATCAATATTATCACCTTGATTGTCATTACAATCCTCATCGTAAAATCCACAAGGCAGCTGAAATCCATCACCGGGTTCACCGCAACGATTGGGCAAAAAAGCACGATCATCAATCCTTTTCCGAAAGGAACAAAGGGGTGGAGAACCGTTACGAGCTGGAAACACGTCGCGCATCGGAACCTAATACCAACAGGCGTTCTACCATTAATAACAATGAAAATGCTCCGTCAGCTGTTAGGAAAACCCGTACCGACAATGTACAAAACAGCCGCCCGGCAGGTCGTGAAGGTAATGCCCCTGTGGTAAAATCGGCCCCGACTACTCAACGCGAAAGCATGAACGACAAACCTGCCCGCCGCTCCGTAAGTGAGGAACCTGAAAGAGTTTCCAATAAAAGCAAGGTGGTTATTCCCGGATCTTCGGCACCCGAAAAGGTGTACACCAAATCTGAACGGACTGTGAACCAGAATACCACGCGCAGGCCCTCCGATACTGGCAGAACCGTTTCAACCCGGACTGAAAGTCCAAGAGCAGAGCAGAAAGTTCGCAACGAGCGTTCACAACCTGAATACAAATCGAAACCCGCAGTATCGCAGCGAAGTATGGTCGAAAAGCCTGCTGCAAAACCTACGGTGAGTCCCAAAAGCCCTGAGCGGAAAGCAGTAAGCAAACCATCAGCCCCGGCTCAAAAACGTTCAGAGAGTAAAGCAACGTCGGCACCAGCGCAGAAAAGCTCAGTAAGCAGGTCAGCATCGGCACCGGCTAAAAAATCAGCGGTAAAACCCTCCACTTCATCGACGTCGAAAAGGAGCAGCAGCGAACCGGCCAAGAGCAGTGCGGTTAAGAAATCGTCCGATAAAAATAATTCAGGCAACAGCCGCAGGTAGTACCTGTTCAAAATAATAGAATGCAGCGTTGTTTTCAGCGCTGCATTTTTATTTGGCACCCATGGTGATAGACTTCCGGTATTCAAATGGTGTTTTTCCGGTCTTTTCCTTGAACAGTTTACTAAAGTAGAATACCGAACAAAACCCTAGCTTGTACGAAATCTCTTTGATACTCAGCGAAGAGTTGGTCAGTAAGTCAATGGCCTGTTTGATCCGGAGCGAGGTATGATATTGGAGGGGCGAAAGTCCGGTGTACTTTTTGAAGGCTTTGCGGAAATGTGAATAATTCACTTGCAATTCTCCGGCTATCTTTTCGATGTTTAAATTTTCAGAAGGGTTCTCCCTGATGATGATGCATGCTTTTTGGATGGCTTTTTGAATGGGGTTCCGGGTGAAATCTTCATTCTTTTTAATTGATAAAATGTGGCCCATGAGCTGCACTATCAGTCCGGAACAAATTTGTTGATAGCCGGGGCGTTCATCCTTTACCTGGCTGAATATTTCGTGATAAAGCTCAATGATTTTTTCGTGAAAGCCAAGCACGATCACTTTGTTTTTCGACAACAGCTCTGTTGACCCGATCAACGATTCGGCAATACTCCCCATGAAACCTACATAATGTTCGGTCCACCCGGTTTCAGCAAGCGGTTTATACCGGTGCCACATGTTGGGATGCAGCACAATGACCGTACCTTCCTTTACCCTGAAAGTTCCTTCCCTGGTTTCCATAATCCCTTCTCCCCCGGTGATGTAATTGAGCTGGAATTCCTGCAGGATTCTTCCGTGCTGCCAGTTAAAATCATAACCATTCGGGTGGGGGGTTGGCGGATAGGCTGAATTGGGTGCTACATTGGCCGAACCGGCTACCGTGATCATGAAACCCCAGTTCGTGTCGCACAAGTTATTGGTCAGGTATTTGAAATCATTCAGCATAAGCATGCCATTTTGTGTAAATATTTTTGTTGTTTATGTATTGAAATAACAATGAAAGAGCCCTAAGTTTGATTGGTGAATTTTGCCAAATTAGTAAAATAATTGTTCAACATCATGTCAAAAAAGGAAATCATTCAACAAGCATACGCGATTGCCAAAACACAATACGCCGAACTGGGGATCGATACCGATGCAGTGATTGAAAACATGAACGAGGTCGTCATCTCCCTGCATTGCTGGCAAACCGACGATGTGGGTGGCTTTGAAACCCCCGATTCCGCACTTTCGGGCGGAGGCATACAGGTAACCGGCCATTACCCCGGAAAATCGTCCACCATTGAAGAAATGAGGGCCGACCTCGACAAGGTCCTGTCCTTGCTGCCCGGCAAACAACGACTGAACCTGCACGCCATTTATGGAGAGTTTGGCGGCCGGAAAGTCGACCGGAACGAAATAAGCGTTGAACATTTTCAGGGTTGGATCAACTGGGCCAAAGAGCGGGGCATGGGGCTCGATTTCAATGCTACCTGCTTTTCACATCCGCGGGCTGCCGATGGTTTTACGCTTTCGAGTAAAAATGAAGAAAACCGAAAGTTTTGGGTCGAACATGTGAAGCGTTGCCGTGCCATTGCTGCCGAAATGGGGCGTCAACTAGGAACGCCCTGCGTGCATAACACCTGGATCCCAGACGGATCGAAGGACACGCCAATCGATCGCAACGGTCATCGTACCCTGTTGAAAAAGTCGCTCGACGAAGCCTTTGCCATGGAGTATCCTAAAACACACATGAAAGATGCCATCGAAAGCAAGCTTTTTGGCATTGGGGCCGAAAGCATGACTGTGGGATCGCACGATTTCTACCTGGGCTATGCCGTGAAAAACAACAAACTGATTTGCCTCGACAACGGCCACTTTCATCCCACTGAACAGGTTGGCGACAAAATCTCGGCCTGTCTGCAATTTGTCGATGAAGTGCTCTTGCATGTAACCCGTCCGATACGTTGGGACAGCGACCATGTGGTCACTTTGGGCGAAGATCTTCAGCTGATCGCTTCAGAGATTGTTCGCAACAATTTCCTGAGCCGCGTAAAAGTCGGCCTCGACTTTTTCGACGGATCCCTCAACCGCATCGGGGCCTATGTGGTAGGGACACGTGCAACACAGCAGGCCTTTTTGATGGCCATGCTTGAACCTACTTCCAGCATCAAAGCGCTGGAAGAACAAGGAAAAAACTTTGAGCGGCTGGCCATGCTCGAAATCATGAAAAGCAAGCCATGGGGTGCCGTGTGGGATTATTATTGCTTGAAAAACGGGGTGCCTGTGGCCGAAGAATTCATTGCCAATATACAACAGTACGAACAGGAAGTGTTGCTAAATAGGAAGAAACAGGATAAAGTTATTAGTCATTAAGATATTGGTGGATGCTTGATTTTAATGAAAAACTAAAGAACTGAAAAACTGATTTTGTAAACTCTGCCTGCTAAGCTGTAATCATGAAAGAAGTCATTGCCATTTTTGACATTGGGAAGACCAATAAAAAGTTCCTGCTTTTCGATGAGCAACTGCAATTGGTTTTTCAGGAGGAAGTTCAATTCGAAGAACTGACCGATGACGACGGCTTTGCCTGCGACGACATCGCGAAACTGGAAGCCTGGATTCCGCAACGTTTGAAGGAGACCATCCGTGCCGGACAGTTTCGCATAAAAGCCATCAATTTCGCCACCTATGGGGCCAGCCTGGTGTATCTCGATGCCCGGGGGAAAAGGCTTACGCCGGTGTACAATTACCTGAAAACCATGCCCGTGGTGGTGATGTATGGTTTTTACGAGCAATATGGCAGGGTGGAAGCTTTTTGCAGGGAAACTGCCTCTCCGGCCATGGGCATGTTGAATTCGGGCTTGCAGATACGCTGGCTGAAAGCCACCAAACCAGCCGTGTTTGCCAAGGTGAGCACTATTCTGCATTTTCCGCAATACCTGAGTTACTGCCTCACCGGCAGCATTGTTTCCGAGCTAACGTCCATTGGCTGTCATACCGCCCTCTGGGATTTTGATCAACAGCGCTATCACCGGTGGCTGTTTGACGAAGGCATCCAACTGCCTGATCCCATCCCCAACGACACCCTGTTTGAGGTACAGATAGAAGGCCAGACCATCAGGGCTGGCATTGGCATCCACGACAGTTCGGCCTCGCTGGTACCCTATTTCAGGGCTTCAAATGAACCTTTCATCCTGGTTTCTACCGGTACCTGGTGCATTTTTATGCATCCCTTCAACAATGAAGCACTCACCACTGGGCAACTCAGGAACGACACCCTGTGTTACCTGAGCATTCAGCAGCAACAGGTAAAAGCCTCGCGCCTTTTCATGGGACATATCCACGATGTAAATGTACCACCAATGGCCAACTTTTTTGGCCTTGACGACAAAGCATCGCGGCAGGTCGCTGTGAACGAAGCACTCTTGAAAAGCTATCTGCAAGAACCCGCGATGGTGTTTTTCAGGGAAGGCATCCCTGCCGACTACCTCGATGAAGGGATTGATTATGCGCAATTTGAATCATTTGACGAAGCCTATCACCGATTCATGTTCGACCTGGT
>JAFGVJ010000279.1 GCA_016938055.1 Prolixibacteraceae bacterium | reverse complement strand
GGGCATTTTCGAGGGATACCTCGGCATTGTATACCGATGAGCGGGCATTGGCCAGGTTCAGTTCAGCCTGCCAAAGTTCTTCCCGTGCGGCCAAACCAGCCTCTACTTTGTTTTTGATAATCTCGTACGATTGTTGCTGGTTACTCATTTCCTCGCGGCTGATGATGAGGCTTTGCTGCTGCTGGTAAACCCTGTAAAAATACTGGCTCACCTGCCGTTCAATAGAAAGCTTTTGCATGGCATAGCTCAACAAGGCATTCTCCAGGTCGAGTTCCAGTTCATGCAAATTCATCTTGGTGCGATTGTAGGTGAAAATTGGCTGATCGAATTGTACAGACAGGTTATTGTAATAGGTATTCGATGTGATTTCTGAATAATCACTGTAGGAATTTTGCCAGCCAAAATTATTGATCAGTGAAATGGTACCATCGGTAGCTTTAATGGGTTGTGAAATTCCGAAAGTACCTGAACTGCTCATCGATTTGCTTGTATACCAGGTTGATTGCAATTCATCAAAAGACCTATTATTATTATAACTAAATGGGTTAACATTTAGAAAAAACTTTGATTTCAGCGCGGCATTTTGTGCATTGAGCGACTCACGGCTACGGACAAGGTTCAGTTTCGATTGCTTGATCGAAGGGCTGTTTTCATAGGCAATCTCGAGTGTCCGATCCAGGGTTAACAGTTCTTGTGCCCGGGTTTCGGCCATTTGCCCAAACCACCACAACAACAACAGCAAAATGATCCAATTTTTCATCTTCTATTTTTTTTACAGTTTTTTGTTTAACGTTGAATGACCCACTTCACGGCATCGGCCACCACTCGGTTGGCACCTCCCTTATCGGAGAGCATAACCGTGGCGGTATCGGATGAAAGGTAAAATGAACCCAGCAGGTTCCAGCCGGTTTCTACCTCTTTCACTTCCAGTTCAATGAGTTCGGTGCCATCGTCGTGCACCACTTCGTAATGATAAATTCCATCGTTCTGATCGCGGTTGCGGCGAGGTCCAAAACGCTGGGGTGCCGACAAATGGACGAACACATCGTAATAAGCTGCTGCAGGGATGGCTTTTTTCCAGGTGGCCGTTTTACTGCCATCGCCCGAACGAACAATCATGGCGGTATGTTCTACTTTCCCGTAGAAATCGGCATTGGGATTAAGGCTCCAGGTTGAAGGAGCCGGCCCAAAACCTTCACCCACATATTCACTTCCGGGGGTATCGGCTTTCTTTTTGCGCTGTTCAACCATTTTTCGGAGCGGGTTTTCGAGTGCAGGATCATGTACCGAGAATCCTTCATCGATATTGTCGACAATCAGTTCCCCGGCCATTTCAAAAACAACCGGAACATCACTTTCACGCTCAAATTCTTCGGCTGCTACTTTTTCATTCTTTTCGGCATTCAAACCAAAACGCATGATGCTGGAAGGAATGTTCTGCGATAGAAGGGTATTGAAAATCACCGACCGGGGCTGATCATTCAACACCATTTGCATTTCTTTGGTTTTTCCGGCTTCGACCAGGAAAATTCGATCATCAGTTTCGGTATCGGGGGCACCACCAAAAAAGCCACCACCTCGACGTCCACCCTGGCCACCTCCCAGCTGGAAAGTAAATTTAACCAGACCATCAACCTGGCTATAGTTGGTCACCTTTGTTTTCACCACAAAAACGGCGCGGTTTTGCTCAATGGTTTCGATCAAACTATATTCCCCGACGCCAAAAGATGGTAATTCACGGGCATTGTACCAGTCGTGCAGAAAATCGCCCAGTTCAATGTCAAATTTTTTGGCAATGGCATCGGTCAGTTCGCTATAACTGATTTCGCGGTAACTGTTATCGTATAAGTAATCAAGCAGGTACTGTTCAAAACCATCCTGGTTAATTTGTTTTTCCATCCAGGTAAGGAGGTAAGCCCCTTTGGCACGCAAAGCACCGTTCACCGCTTGTTGGTCCTCTACTTCGGCAATGACCTGTTTCAGGCTTTTCTCTTTCAGCAAAAGGTTGGCCTTTTCACTTTCACTCAGTCCGGTCATGCGGGTCATGAACAACATGCGGGGATTGTCTTCGCCCTTCATCAGGTAACTTTCAAAAGCATAGTTCAGTACGGGGCATTCATCGGAAGTGATAAAATTCACATAATAAAAATAGTTGGGGAAAATGCTGTACGGATTGGCTTCGGAAGCAGTTTCAGGAGCACCAAAGCGGAAATCGGCGTTCGATTCGGCAAAAACACCTTTAACAAAACCGGTAAATACCCTGGCCTGAATTTCTTTTTCCGATAACCCCTCTTTGTTCCGTTCACTGTCATCTTTGATCCTTTTTTTACTGGATACCAGATCGGCCTGTCGCACGCCATAACCCCTCTCGGGGAAGTAGATGGTCTGTGGCTGGCTCTGAATTTGGGTCGAAGTCCACGAATGGGCAAGTCCGTCGAACTGAACAGGTGTTTCAACCAGCGAAAATTCAGCATAAGGATAAAACAAACCCAGGGGGCGTTCGTAATCGTCGAGGAACTCCAAAATCAGGGAAGAAAGGGTATCTTTCAATTCATCGAAATGTGTTTCATAATTGCTCAAACCATCAATGGTGGCCAGTTTAACCTGTATCCCTTCAACATCAAGCGTATTTTCAACATAATTTCCAATGGCCAGCGATAATTGCGGCAAGGGGTCACGGATACTGAAATGATAGTTCAAACTGTCGGACGATTGACGTTCACCCTGTGAAATAGGAAGAGCCCGTGTTTGTACGTTCAGGTCGAATTTGGTAAACTGCTGCCTGAAAATAGCGGGACGTGACGGATCATACACAATACCCGGTACCGGATACCACAATATTTCTTTGGTAAGCAGTACATATTCTTCGGAATAAAACCCAAACTGCCTGTCTTTTTTCATGGTCATGGTTTGTTCTACCCCAAATACGTCTTCCTTTTCCTGATCGAGGTAAGCCACCATAAAATCGGGTACTCCCCCATAAGTCATGGAAACCTTTATTTCTTCGCCCGTTTTTAAAGCCTGATTCAAGATAACCTTCACCAAAAGCAGGTCCTGTTCAAAGGCCCCGTCGTTGCCGTTCACCTGTACCTTTTCGACATTCAATCCGGGATTGATGCTGAAGAAAATGGTGTCAATAGGATGCTGCGTTCGGTTCAACAACAACATTTGCGCTTGTGCTTCCAGTTTTTCGCCATGAATCAGGCCGATGCTTGCTTCTTTCATTTCAGGAACAGGCCTGTTGTAATATTCTGCTTGTATGGAAGCAAATTTTTCCCGTTTTTCAAGCAGCCCGCGATGTTCGCTGTACAAGCCGAAAAAACCGGCACCAGCTGCCACAAACAAGACCAACGATGATAATCCCAACAAGCTGCCTTCAAGCTTTCGATTGGGTAACCGGTTCAAGCGCCACGCGGTAAACAGGATCAATGCCATGCCTAACAACAGGTAACTCAAACGGTGGGTGATCAGGGAAGTCAATCCACTAAAACCGGTAATGCCCGACAGTACCATGGGTTTGCTGAAAGCCATGTAATCGAACAGATAGTTCATCTGATTGCTCAGGTAGAACATCACAAGGGCAATGTACCCCAGCAAAATCAGAAAAGTGATGGGCTGGTTCCGGATAACGATCATCAGCGCATACGAAAGTCCGGTGATGAACAGCAAGGTTGGAACAGTGAGTAAAAAGAAATAATACAGAAAGGGTAAAATCTGAAAGGGAATCTCTTTGGAGATGATCAGGTAAATCGATGTTAGAACCACCAGTATGGCATTCAGAATCAAAAAAACAGTGAGCAGTCCAAGGGTTTTCCCGGTAACATACTCCAGGTTTGACATGGGCCTGATAAAAAGCACTTCGGAAGTGTTGAGTTTTTTATCGCGTTTCATAAAGTCGGTAGCCAGGAATACGGCAATCACCGACTGGATGACATTAAGCAGATAAAAATTGGAATAAATAATTCCTGCAGGCATACTCCGGAACATCCAGGTAAAGGGATTTTTTTCGAAGACCATGGCTCCGCTAAATACCCCGATGTACAGGAACGACAAGATGGCCAGTATTCTGAAAAACCAGCTCCGGAGCAAAATGCGCCGTTCGTAGCGGGCAATGGTAAGTATTTGGTTGAAAGCGAACATCTGGTTTTATTTCTTTGAAGGTGTATGTTTTTATTGATTGAATGTTGACACTTCAGGCTGAAGTGTCCGATGGTCTGGAGCCATCTCGCTGAAATACTCCATGTAATACACATAAGCATGCTCCAGGTTTGGATCAATGATTTCGGCGCTGAAGCCATTCACGGCATCGGCCACCACTTCAAGTTCCCACCCGCCTACCGAGGGGATGGTTGAGATCACATTGTACTGTACGTTCACCTGATCGAATTCTTCGTGTGTGGCATGAATCCGCCATACTTTTCCCCTGGCCTTTTCGACCAATTCCGATGGTGATCCGTTGAAAACCACCCGCCCGCTTTTAAGCAAAGCCATTTGTTGACAACTGCTGGAAATATCGCCCACTATGTGGGTACTGAGAACGATGATCACATCGCGGCTGCTGATTTTCGATAAAAGGTTACGGAAACGGATGCGCTCATCGGGGTCGAGGCCGGTGGTTGGCTCATCTACAATGATCAGCTGCGGGTTACCAATCAGCGCCTGTGCAATGCCCAACCTGCGTTTCATCCCCCCCGAAAGATTGTTGGCATAACGATCGCGAGCTTCAAACAAACCCACTTCTTCCAACAATTCATCAATGGCATCGCGTCGTTGCTGGTGCTGGCGCACCCCGGCCAAGCGGGCTGAATAATCGAGAAACTCCCAGGTTTTCAATTTCGGAAAGGCGCTAAAATCCTGCGGCAGGTAACCAGTCATTGCGCGAATCGCTTTGCGGTTTTTGCTCAGATCCATGCCATTGACCAGCACCTTGCCCGATGTTGGTTTCATAAGGGATACAAGAATTCTCATTAGGGTCGACTTTCCTGCACCATTGGCACCCAGCAATCCAAACATTCCGTTTTCGATTTCAAGGTTGACCGTTTTCAGCGCTTTGTGCCCGTTCTCGTAGATTTTGGTGAGGTCCTGAATATTTATCTTCACGTTGTTTTGATTTAGTCGACTCGAGTTTAGATGAAATGAACTACCAAAGGTTTAACCCATTCAGGACTAACTTTGAATATTTTTGATCGAACTCATGGCAAATGTTTTATTGGTTAGTCGTTCAAAAAGGTAAATCATTACATGAAGCTGATAAATGATGAAGAGAAGAAGAAGCCCTCAGCGATTTTGGATTCCTCACATCCTTCACTAAATTTGTGTTCAAATTCATGAAACCATGCTAAATCCATATTTTCAAAGCAACGAGTACCACACCCCGGAAGGCAAAAAGAGAATTTGGGCCGATCGCTTATCATTAGGAACCAGTTTCTACTTTAATCTTCGTTTTATAAAAATAGTATGGAAGAATCGTCGCCTGGCCTTAAACAATCAATACGACACCAAACAATGGGCATTAAGTTCATTCGAAATTCTCAGGTTTTTGGAAGACTGCGGGGCAAAATTTCACATCGAAGGTTTTGAACACCTCGATGCCGTCAAAGATGAACCGGTAATTTTTATCAGCAATCACATGGGAACACTCGAAACCATGATTTTCCCCAGCCTTGTGGCTCCGGTTAAACCAGTCACCTTTGTGGTGAAGGAAAGCCTCACCCGGAATCCCCTTTTTGGCCCGGTGATGCGTGCCCGAAACCCCATTGCCGTTAGCCGTACCGACTCTCGTCAGGATCTGATGAAGGTCATGAACGAAGGTCATGACTTCCTCGGCAAAGGTACTTCCATCATCATTTTCCCGCAGGCAACCCGAACCATTGAATTTGTCCCTGAGCAATTCAACACTTTAGGGGTGAAACTGGCACAGAAGAACGGTGTCAGGATAGTACCCATGGCCATCAAAACCGACTTTTGGGCCAATGGCACTTTGCACAAAGATTTGGGACACCTCAACCGGAACGAACCTGTCCATATCAAGTTTGGGGAACCCATGACTGTTACCGGTAACGGAAAAGAAGCCCATCAGTTATGCATCGATTTCATTCAAAAAAATCTGGAAATCTGGAACCGGCATGCTTAAACAGCTTTTCACATATGGTGCCCTGATTGTTCTTTTTTTGAATCTTCATACGCTGCATGCTCAACCGCTGATCATTTTGGAAAACGGGAAGGAGTATTCAGCCATCCTCGATGATGTAAGCCCTTATCGTTTTTCAGAAACAGCACTAAATTTTATGCACAGTGTCCGCTTATCGTATGGCAGGGAAAGCAAGCTCATCAACACCCGCCCCCTGGAAATTCCACCCCTCGAATGGGGGAAAGCGGTGAATGATTCCTGTACAGGCCAGCTTCGTCATTACCGTCAATTTCCCAATGGTTTTTATACCGAAGTTACCCTGAACCACCTTCAGCCTGATCATGAGTATGTACTGACCATCAACGGTCGCCCCGATCTGGAAGGCAACCAGCTTTTACCTACGCCGGTACCTGGAAACGAAAGCGAACGCTATTACGACCTCATCCGTATTCACACCAATGCAGCAGGTCACTATCAGGGAACGTTGGCAGTATTGCTCCCGCCCGGTGCATATCATACCCGTTTTTATGTGAAAGACCCCGACGACTGGAAAATTGTACTATACCACGATTATTTCAAGTTCATGGTTGAATAAAACCACTGCATTTACCAGGTAATCAACTTTTTCATCCATTTCAACTTATTTCCGTATGGCGGATATTTAAAGGGTAAATCGAGCCAGCGTGATGAAAACACGATGGATCGTTGGTTCGAGAATGTTTCAAAACTATAGCGCCCGTGATACTTCCCCATTCCGCTTTTCCCAACACCTCCAAATGGCAAACGGCCATTGGCAATGTGCAGGATGGTGTCGTTGATGCAAGCTCCTCCCGAACTCGTTTGAGCAATCACTCGACGGGCTTTCTGCAGGTCATTGCTAAAGAAATAGAAGGCCAGCGGTTTGTCGCATGAATTCACAAAATCGATGGCGCGGGGTAGTTGGCTAAAAGTCAACACCGGAAGCAAAGGACCGAAAATTTCTTCCTGCATGATGTCGAAATCAGGGTCAACCCCATCGATGATGGTGGGTGCGATGTAACGCTGAACCGGATCGGTGATTCCCCCGGCTACGATGGTTCCCTGAGTGAGGAGGGAACTGAGCCGCTCAAAAGCCTGATCGTTCACAATTCGGCACAGATCAGGGCTTTTCTGTGGATTGTCGCCATAAAACCGTTTGATCTCAAGCTTCATCAAACTCAATAATTCATCTTTCACCTTTTCGTGAACCAACAAATAATCCGGTGCTATGCAGGTCTGACCGGCATTGATGAATTTTCCCCAGACTATCCTGCGGGCTGCCAGTTTCAGGTTGGCATCATCGTCAACAATGCAGGGACTTTTTCCGCCCAGTTCCAAAGTAACAGGCGTCAGGTTTTCGGCAGCAGCTTTCATCACCAGTTTTCCCAGCATGTTGCTTCCTGTGAAAAAAATGTAGTCCCACTTTTGCTTCAGTAACACCTGATTGATGGTACGATCACCATGCACCACGGCAATGTATTTCCGGGGGAATGTCTCCCCGATCATGCGATCGAGGTAAATTGAAAAAGCTTTCAGGTAGGGCGATGGTTTCAAAACCACGGTATTTCCGGCAGCAATGGCTCCGATCAGCGGATCGATCAATAACAGCAGCGGATAATTCCAGGGCGACATAATGAGCACGTTGCCGTAAGGCTCCTGAAAAACATAGCTCTTCGATGGAAGAATCGAAAGGGGTGAGCGCTTGCGCCGGGGTTTAGCCCAACTTATCAGATGCTTACGTTGTACATCGAGCTCTTTTAGCACTTGCCCCAATTCGTGTGCAAATGTTTCAAAGCTTGATTTATGTAAATCCTCCCAAAGGGCTTTCATCAGATTCTCTTCGTGTTCAAGCAATGCCTTTTTTAATTTGTTGAGTGCTTTTAGCCTGAATTTCAAAGAAAGAGTTTCCTGCGACTGAAAAAAACGGTACTGTTTTTCCATCAATTTCTCAATGCCCTGCTGATCCATGGTCGTAACTTTTGATTTTACCGTAAGTATACGGAATATGCCGGATTTTGGAAATCATTTTAAACCAAAAAGGAGATGATCAGATTACATTTCTGTTTCGAACCGGCTTATTTCTTATTTTTGTGGATCATCATTTTACGAACGACATGGATCCTTACCGTTTACAAATTATCATGACCATTGCACTAATTGTATTTCTGGCACTTGTGCAGTTATTCATCAGGCATTCGATCAACAGGGCGCTGAAAAAATTTCATTTCAGTTTTCAACGCCGAAGAATTACGATTAAAATTCTGAACCTGTTTGTTTTTTTGGTTGTGATCATTGCATTGACAGCTATTTGGGGGATTGAAAAGCAAAAACTGATGCTCTTCATTTCATCAGTATTGACCATCATGGGAATTGCCTTTTTTGCACAGTGGTCCATCCTATCGAACATCACGGCCGGGCTGATCCTTTTCTTCAACCACCCCATGAAACTAGGTGATTACATCAAGGTACTGGAAAAAGATTTCATCATTGAAGGAAAAATCGATGACATCACTTTCTTCTTTGTTCACATCAAAACACCCGAAGGTGAACACATCACCATCCCCAATTCCATTGTCCTTCAGAAGAATCTGTCCATCAGTTCTGAAAAGCATGTCACTCCTCCTGTTTTAATAAAAAGAAAGAAGAAGAGCTCCACGGCGGAACCCATCGACTGAGCGCTGAAAAAAAGCCCCGCGAAATTCGCAGGGCTTCAAAAATATTGTGTTATAACTCCAGATCAACATCGTGCAGTTCCACCCAGGGCAAGCCCTGTTTGGCCACTTCATCGAGGAAGGGATCGGGATTGAATTCTTCTACGTTGAATACTCCTGCACCGGTCCAAATACCCTTCAGGTACATCATGGCGCCCACCATGGCTGGTACACCGGTGGTGTAGCTGACCCCCTGGGTACCTGTTTCCTTATAGGCTTGCTCGTGGCTGCAATTGTTATAGATGTAGTATGTTTTCTCTTTTCCTTCCTTTAAACCTTTGATCCTGCAACCAATGGAAGTCCATCCGGTGTAATTTTCACCCAGATCGCCCGGGTTGGGTAATACGGCTTTCAGGAACTGAATGGGTACAATTTCTTTTCCTTCGTACATGATGGGTTCAATGCCTGCCATGCCAATGTTTTGAATCACCCGCAAGTGAGTCAGGTATTCCTGACCAAAGGTCATCCAGAAGCGGGCACGTTTCAAAGTCGGGAAGTTCTTTACCAGTGATTCCAATTCTTCGTGATAAATCAGGTAAGATTCTATTGGGCCAATTTCGGGGTAATTCAGTGCTTGATGCACCTCGTGTGGTTCGGTGTATTTCCATTCACCATCTTCCCAGTATTTTCCTTTCTGGGTGACCTCCCTGATGTTGATTTCCGGATTGAAGTTGGTGGCAAAAGCTTTGCCATGATCGCCTGCGTTACAGTCAACAATGTCGAGGTATTGAATTTCGTCAAAGTGATGTTTGGCAGCATAAGCCGTGTATATGCTGGTAACTCCCGGATCGAAACCACAACCCAGAATAGCAGTAATGCCGGCTTCACGGAATCTGTCTTGGTAAGCCCATTGCCAGCTGTATTCAAATTTGGCTTCGTTTTCGGGCTCATAGTTGGCCGTATCGAGGTAGGCCGTTTTAGTTTGCAGACAAGCTTCCATGATGGTCAGATCCTGATAAGGCAATGCCACATTTACCACCAGGTCGGGTTTAAACGAAGTAATTAACTGAACCAATTCTGGTACTTTATTGGCATCGACTTGTGCAGTTTGAATGCGGTTGCCGCCAATGGCTTTCGCAATGGCATCACACTTCGACTTGGTTCGGCTGGCCAAAAGGATATCCGTAAAAACATCGCTGTTGGCAGCCATTTTGTGAGCGACAACGGTGCCTACACCGCCGGCTCCAATAATAAGTACTCGTCCCAATCTCTTTTAGTTTAAAATTAGTAGATCAATTTTTTATCAGCTTGCAAATATCTCCTTTTTCTGGAATTCACACATGACAATTTCCTGCTTTTTGCCCGAAAATCAAAACTTCATTCAGCAAAATATTTGTGAGCAACATTTTTCTGTTAGGCGATGGTTTGTCCCTGATTATATCCATGTGTCCAATTTTGGGACAACAGCCATTCAGTTAAAAACACTAACAACCTGTTTTACTGATACTTTATAAATTTGGCCTATCTCTTGTTAATCACTTGGCATCAAAAGAAGTTAATGAAAGGAAAAATGATTAGAAGCATTGTCACCATCTTATTAGGTTTGGGTTTATTGTTTTCAGGGAATCAAACAACGGCCAAAAGCAAGGGGAAATTTAACCGTTACACGCAGGTTACCGACAAGGAAATTCTGATTGAATCGACACGTGGCCACAAAGTTTTGTTTACAGCTTTCGATGACCATTCTATCGGTGTAAGTCATTTTGGAGAGGATGTCGTTGTGAAACTGATTTCACCTGCAAAAATATTACAGGAAAAAGGATTGAACGGATCAATTTACGTTGAAGAGCTGGATGATTTACTTCAAATAACCACCACCAATGCCGATGGACTGATCATTAAGATTGACAAAAAACACTTTGCCTTTACCTGCATCGACAAGGTGAATCAACAAGAAATAATTACGCTGGAAGACGATATAGCAAAAGTTATCAGTAACGAAAAGAGGGTTTATGTAGGATTGAATCAGTTTGAGGAGACTGATTCGTCCAAATTTTTCAATTTATAACTTGGGGAAAGGGGAATCTGATCATAACTGGTTGATCAGTAAGGGACCACATTGAGTGGTCTCTTTTTTTTTATGAAAGTTTTCCTTTGTAATCGTCAAAGCTAAAAGAACGGATCAGGCGGAAACCTGTTTGGTCGTTCCAACTCCCAATGGAAGGGTGCTGCACTCCGTTAAAAAAGGTCGTTTTCACCATGGTGTAATGGATCATGTCGTTGAAAACGATACGATCGCCATCTTTCAGTTCCCGGTCAAAAGACCAGAATCCAACAAAATCGCCCGAAAGACATGAGTTTCCGCCCATCCGATAGGTGGGTTTACCCGGTACCGGCTCGTGATGTGCTCCAAGAATACGCGGTTTATACGGCATTTCCAGGCAATCGGGCATGTGGGCTGCAAACGAAACATCGAGCATAGCAGTTTTGATACCACGGTTTTCCACTACATCAACCACGCTTGAAACCAGGTATCCGGTTTCCCAGGCAAAGGCACTGCCAGGTTCCAATATTACTTCCAGACCTGTTCGCTCTCTGAAATCTTTTAGCAAACCAATCAGGTGTTCCACATTGTAATCATTATGGGTCATCAAATGCCCGCCTCCCATGTTTACCCATTTAATTTGGGAAAAGAAGGGGCTGAACTTCTGTTCAAATGCCTTCAGTGTTTTTTCAAGGTCGAACGATTTGGATTCACACAAGGTATGAAAATGAAGGCCTTCGATACCTGCCGGAAGCTGATCGGGAAGTTGATCGGCCACCACTCCCAACCTGGAACCGGGAGCACAAGGGTTATACAATTCAGTTTCAACTTCCGAAAACTCGGGATTAACCCTGATTCCCGGCGATACTGCTTTCCCCGACTGTTTTATCAGCGGATAATACTTCTCAAATTGCGACAGAGAATTAAAGGTAATGTGACTTGAACAGGCTAAAATACCCGGGAAGTCAGTTTCGGTATAAGCCGGCGCATAAGTATGGGCCGGTGTTCCAAATACTTCAAAAGCCAAACGGGCTTCGTTGAGCGAACTGGCCGTGGTTGATCCGATATATTTTTTAACCAGCGGAAAAGCGCTCCACATGGCAAATCCTTTAAATGCCAAAATGATATCCACGCCGGCCCGCTCCTTCACCGAAGCTATCAACTGCAGGTTGCGCTCCAACAATTGTTCATCGAGCACAAAGCAAGGTGAAGGTATTTGCTGAAAATCAACCGGCATGTTCCATGGTTTTCAGGTAGGCTGCAATTTGCTGGTACAAAGGCGCACTCACCGGACATAAAGGCAAACGCAAGGCATTGTCAATGAGACCTCGCTGGTGCAATACGGCTTTCACACCGGCAGGATTTCCTTCGAGGAACAATAAGCGAATCAATTCGGTGTAACTGTTTTGTAAGTTTTCGGCATCGCTGCTGCCGGCCATACTTTTGCGGGTCAGCTCCCGAACTTCAGCCGGAAAAGCATTGGCCATGACCGAAATCACTCCTTTTCCTCCAATACGGGAAACGTCGTAAATATTGGCATCATCACCACTGAGCACATCAAAATGTGCCGGAGAATTTTCAATGATGGTTTTGATTTGTTTCAAATCACCGCTGGCTTCCTTTACACCAATAAATTTATCGGAAGCTTTGGCCAGGCGCAGGGTTGTTTCGGCACTCATGTTCACTCCGCAACGCGAGGGCACATTGTACAGCATAATGGGAACCGGACTGGCATCGGCAATGGCCATAAAATGGCGGAAGATGCCTTCCTGCGAAGGTTTGCTGTAATAGGGCACAACCGATAACAAGCCATCGATGCCCCGAAAATCAGCCGACTGTATGTGTTTGAGCACATCGGCAGTGTTGTTTCCTCCAAAGCCTACCATCAGGGGAACCCGCTTGTTCACCTTTTGCCGGATATACTGATAGACCTCATGACGTTCGCCATGCGACAAGGTAGAAGTTTCGGCGGTAGTGCCCAGAGCCACCACAAAATCGATCCCATTCAGCAGCTGGTGATCTAAAAGCTGATCCAGTGCAGTAAAATCGACAGACAAGTCGCTGCTCTTAAATGGCGTTATGACTGCCGGACCGGAACCTTTAAAAACGTTCTCCATAAAATTATAGGCTAAAGTTATTCAGTGTTTTAACAATTTCATTGATGTAAGTGTTGAGCTCAGGTTCGTCGTGCCTGATGATCAGGTCATAAACTTCACCCAAAGGATAACGAGCTACTTTCAGTCTGGCAATGGATTGTGAACAAACATAATCGGCCGGATCGAAAGGAGATGGCAACAGGTTGATCAGCAAATCAAAAGGCTGATTAACAAAGACCTGCACATTCTCTTTGCTGGGTAATCCCCAAAAATTCAGGTCATTGCTGAAAACAGCATCCCTGTTGTCATTTTTCAAGCGTTTTTCATAGCTGAATACCAGGGTGTGTACTGTTAATCCCTTTTCAAAAAACGCCAGCAGAGCTTGAATTTTCTGTGCTTCATCTGCTACAAAACCAATGGTCCTTACCGATGAGGCATTGGTAAATTGCTTGATCCGTTGCACATTCAGTGCCGAACGGGCAATCATCCTTTGCCGGTAACGGTATTTAAAACCATTGTGCTTCATGTGTCAAAAATAAGCATTGTAATTTCTTAAAAAAACATTCCGAACACAGCAGCCCAAATAAAAACATTAGTTTAAATTTCTCCATGCAAAAAAAGGATGCCTTAACAAGACATCCTTGGGCGGAAATAATCCAATTTTTTTGATAGTATACTGTACTACAAACGATTACTTGGGTGAAATTGCCTCAACAGGGCAAACTTCAGCACATGAACCGCAATCGGTGCATAATTCTGGATCAATGGTGTAAATATCTCCTTCAGCAATTGCCTCAACCGGACATTCATCGATACAGGTACCACATGCAATACATTCGTCAGAAATTACGTAAGCCATAACTAGTTTGATTTATTATTATCACTATTTTTGAAGCAAATGTAGTAAGTTATTTGATAAATCAAAGTGATCTTTGATCAGTTTAAAGATCGTACGCTGATTCTGAATTCAACTCCTGCAGGTTTTGTTCTTCAGCCTTTGTTGGGAAGCAATCCTTTCAGTTTAAAAAGTCACTAATTATCAAATAATTCGCAAGATTTTTTACAATGGAATCAACTCAGCTTAAGCCCTTTAATATTGAATCATTTTAAATTGTTTCATTAACAGAAATTTCATATGACGGACCATTTTCTTTCCGCTTTTTTGCTAACGTTGTTCGCCGGCCTTTCAACAGGGATAGGCAGTTCGCTGGCCTTTTTTACCAAGCGCACCAACACTAAATTGTTATCCTATGTTCTGGGTTTTTCAGCAGGTGTGATGGTTTACGTTTCCTTCGTCGAGATTTTTCCAACTGCCCTGGAAGAATTTATGACAACGTTTCAGAAAAAGACAGCCATCTTTTATACCATTGTTTCCTTTTTTGGAGGAATGTTGCTGATTGCCCTGATTGACAAATTCATCCCCTCGATGGAAAACCCCCACGAAGTGCGAACCATTGAAGACATGTCGGACCATCAAAAGGAAAAACGTTTCAAAAAATTATACCGAATGGGAATACTGACAGCTGTGGCCGTGGGTATCCATAACTTTCCTGAAGGGATTGCCACCTTTATGGCCGCCATGAACGATCCCGAAGTGGGTGTGGCCATTGCTGTGGCCATTGCCATCCACAACATCCCTGAAGGCATTGCTGTTTCGGTGCCCATTTATTATGCCACCGGAAGTCGCCGGAAAGCTTTTTTCCTCTCGTTTCTCAGTGGACTGGCAGAACCTATTGGGGCCATTCTGGCTTATTTACTGCTCATGCCTTTCCTGACTGCTGAATCGTCGGGCATTGCAGTGGGTATCATCCTTTCGGCTGTTGCAGGAATTATGGTATTTATTTCGCTGGATGAATTGCTCCCCACTGCTGAAAAATACGGCGAACACCACATTTCGATTTATGGCGTGGTGAGCGGAATGATGGTGATGGCTTTCAGCCTGTTGTTATTGGCATAATTAAAAAACCCCGGCACACAAATACCGGGGCTTTTCATTGTGGTCAAACCAATATTTTCAGGAATCAACCAACCAAATATCAATTATTAACTTCTATAAGTCAGCCACTTGCCCAGTTCTTTCCAGGTGGGCTTTTTGCCGTACATAAGAATTCCGGTACGGTAAATTTTAGCCGCCAGCCAAATGGCACCATAGGTCGACAAGGTCAAAATCGCAATGGATGCCGCGAGTTCATACCACGGAACCCCAAAAGGAATACGCACCATCATGATAATGGGCGAAGTAAAGGGAATCATGGAACCCCAGAATGCCAGAGGTCCTTCAGGATTCTTGATCACATTCACCAACATAATGATAGCTGCTATCAGTGGAATGGTAATGGGCAGCATGAACTGCTGCATGTCCTCCTCCGAATCGACAGCCGAAGCCACAGCCGCCATCAGTGAACTATACAACAAATAACCCAGGATGAAAAAGACCAGAAATGCGGTGATGATCATCGGAAAGTTGATGCCTTCTATTTGTTCCACAATCTGCTCAAACTGGTTGGGTTCAACTTGCTCCATTATTTGGAGAGCTCCCTGGTTTCCCGCCATCATGATGTTTTCACTTTGGGCTTCAATCATCTGCTGCATATTGTCTTCGTTGATAAACATGGATTTGGCTCCCGCAAAGATACCCACCATTAGAATCACCCAAATCAGAAACTGGGTAAGTCCCACTGCAGCCAAACCAAGAATTTTACCAATCATGAGTTGTACCGGTTTCACCGATGAAATGATCACTTCAACAATCCGGTTTTGTTTTTCTTCCAAAACACCACGCATGACCATGCTTCCATAAATGAATACAAACATGTAAATAAGGAAACCTGCTGCATAACCTACGCCCATGGCTATTTCAGTCGAACCTTTTTTGGCTGTTCCATCATCAGTCACCTTGATGGTTTCAACCGAGATGTTGGCCTGGATTCTTTTCATTTGTTCATCCAAATCGGGGATCCCCAGCCGGCTAACCAATTCAGCCCTGTTCATGTTTTCTATCCTTTGTTCCAACTGGCGATCGATGTAACCTTTTACATCGAGGTTGATCTGTTTATTGGAAAACACCACCACTTTATTCACCGTCAGAATGTTTTGCGGAATGTCCAACAAGGCATAGTACTCACTGCTTTGAATGTTCTCCTTTACTTGCTGGTATTCCGCTTCAGGGATGAAATGAAATTTGGTTGACTTTGAATCTTCCAGTTGTCCCAGAAAAATGGCAGAACGGTCAACAACCGCAATTTTATGTTCCTCGGATGTTTCACGGGTTGCCAGGTATCCCGGCAGAAACATCAGTACTGCAAACAACAAGGGGGTGATCAGGGTCAGCAATAAAAATGATTTCTTCTTAACCCGGCTTAAATACTCGCGTTTGAATATCAATAGTATCTTGTTCATCGTGATCGGGTTTTATAGGTTATGTTTTTCAACTACACGGATAAATACTTCATTCATGCTGGGAATTCTTTCAGCAAAAGAAACAATCTGAGCCTGAGCGGCTATTTTCAATAACAAAGAATTGTTGTCGTTCCCATTGAGATGTTTAATGGTCATCTCGTTCAAATGGGGATTTTCCTTGTGCTCCAGAATTTCAAAATGATTCCCCAGTGCTTGTTTCACCTCGTCAAATTTGCCATGATAGCTCACATCGAAAGTATTGGTTTTATAAGCCGATCTCACTTCATGGATATTGCCATCAAGTATCTTCTTCGATCTGTTGATCAGGGCAATGTGATCACATACTTCTTCCACCGAACTCATGTTGTGGGTAGAAAAAATGATGGTGGCGCCATTTTCCCGAAGATTTAAAATCTCCTGTTTCAGCAGGTTGGCATTAATAGGGTCGAAGCCGCTGAAGGGTTCATCGAAAATCAGCAATTTCGGATTGTGAATGACTGTACAAACAAACTGAACTTTTTGCTGCATGCCCTTGGAGAGCTCCTGGAGTTTCTTGTCCCACCACGACTGCATCTCAAATTTTTCGAACCAATGTTTCAGGCTTTTCAAGGCATCGCGTCGCGACAGACCTTTTAGCTGGGCCAGGTACAAGGCCTGCTCTCCCACTTTCATTTTTTTGTACAAGCCCCGCTCTTCGGGCAAATAACCAATTTGGTAGATGTCGTCGGAACGAAGGGGACGTCCTTCGAGATAAACCCTCCCGCTGTCGGGTGCAGTAATCTGGTTGATGATCCGGATCAAGGTGGTTTTTCCGGCCCCGTTGGGTCCAAGCAAACCAAAAACCTGTCCTTGCTTGATCTCCAGACTGACATCAGTCAGGGCCTGGAACCCGGAATAGTTTTTATTGACATTCTCAACTCTGAAAAATTCCATAACAGTGTTTTAGTTTAATATTTTGTAATCATTGGTCAAGGGTTGAATAAGGAAATTACATTTTTCAACACATTTTTATTTGTAAGAAATAAAAATTGCCCTGGTATCCCTGCAGTTTTCCTATTTTTGGATGAATATATACCTGCTTATGCGCAAAGATACTTTTTTCTTTTTTTTAATGCTGATGTTGGCCCTGCCCGTCTGGTCACAAAGAGCCCCCCGCGACAACTGGATTGATTTTGGAAATTCACACAGTTCAAAATACCTCCAGATTGCTGCCGCAAAGATGGGACCCAATGCCCTGCCCGTACCCCGCATGGATTACGCTTTTATTGGCAACGAATCGACCATCGAAACAGGCGCTCACTATCATCAAATGACCGGCGACACCAGCATCAACAGCTTCCTGAACATTCAATGGGTGATTGCACCTGAGCGTGCCAAAGTTGAAATCTGGGGACAACCTTCCGAAACTTTTCGCATGAGCAACGAAGTCAGGGACTTCAGGCAGGTAAGTTTCGACGATACTGGTTGGATCACCGAAGCCGGTGATTTATGGATCAGCACCTACATTCAAGTATTTAAGGAACAAAAATTCCTGCCCGATGTGGTGATCAACTACACCACCAAAACCACCACCGGCAGCAACCGTCATGCCCGCTATACCGATGCCAACCTCAACTATTTCTATTTTGCCCTCGGAAAAAGTTTTCATTTTCAGGAGCGATGGATCGATGAAATCAGACTGGCAGGTTTGCTGGGTTTTTATGTATGGCAAACGAACAAAGTGGAGATGGCGCAGGACGAAGGCCCGGTTTTCAGTGCAGGTATACAGCTCAGAAAAAAACAATACAGCTTTTTTACCGAAGTGGGAGGCTACACCGGCTACGATGCCTACAATTATCTGAACAGGATTTATGGCGAAGGCACCATCCTCGGGTACAACGATCCGTTGGTGATGCGCTTCAGGCTGGAACGCATGGGCGAACGCTTGGGCTTTTCAACAGAGTACCAATTCGGATTCAGGGATTATGCCTATCAAACTTTTCGCCTGAACGTGCAATACCGTTTTCCATCCAAGAAGCGCTGATCAACTGTTGGCCATGGCTTTTAGCAGCGCCCGTGCAGCACTGACTGATTCAACTTTATATCTTGCCGCAGTATTCACCAGGCCTACTTTTACTGTAACAGCATCCTGGGGCAATTCCCTGAACATGTATTCATCGGTCCAGTCGTCGCCAATGGCAAAAATGAAATCGTATTGCTCCTCACCTATGAAACGAATTGCCGCGGCGCCTTTATTAATTCCACCGCTCTTCACTTCTATCACCTTGTTGCCTTCCATGATTTCGAGGTTGTGGTTGGCAATCAGGTTGGTCAATTCATCTTTCAATTCATTGGCCCTCACAATTCCCTGTTCGGGTTCCGACTTGCGGTAATGCCAAACCAGCGAAAAGTTTTTCTCTTCGATGAACGATCCGGGTGTGCGGTCAACAAAGGTCTCGAGGGTTGGCCTGATAAAGTCCTTCCAGTCGGCATTGATCTGGTACAGCATTTTCCACTCCCCACCTTTTACCTTGGTCCAGACTCCATGTTCCACAATGAAATTCAGGTGGTAACCCTTGAACCATTTTTGCAGGGTTTCCCTGTCGCGACCACTGATAATGGTTACTTCGTTCCGCTGATCTTCAATGAGTTTCTGTACAATTTCGAGTACTTCGGTCTCGGGCGAAGCAGCATTGGGATCGTGATGAAATTCAGCCAGAGTTCCGTCGTAATCGAGGAAAATGGCCCGCTTCGAAGCATTTTGATACTGTTGAACCAATGTTTGCTGGAGGGAGCTTGTAATTTTTTTGGCATTGAATTGATGTTGAATACTTCTCACCTTTTCGAGCCCGTTGATGAATTCTCCTGCCCACTTGAAAACATCGTATCGTTTCAGTCTTTTCTGCAACACATCCATCCTTTGCTGCTGTTCGTTAACTGGCATGGCTATCGCGTGATGAATGGCATCGGCAATCTCGTTCAGGTTGTTGGGGTTAATGATGAGGGCTTCACCCATTTCCTTGCTCACGCCGGCCATTTCACTCAATATGATGACCCCGTTTTGATTCACCCTCGAGGCCACATATTCCTTGGCAACCAGGTTCATCCCGTCGCGCACGGGAGTGATGAGGGCTACATCGCTGTAACTGTAAAGTTCAATGAGGTTTTCGAAAGGCATGGAACGGTAAAAATACCAGATGGGACTGTAATTCACTTGCCCGAACTTTCCATTGATTTGACCCACCAATTCGTCGACCTGTTTTTTCAAAAGCTGGTACTGATCAACCTTACCCCTTGAAGGAACTGCCAACATTACGAGGGTAACCAACCCGCGATATTGCGGATATTTTTCCAAAAAACTTGCAAAAGCCCTCAGCCGGTTGGGGATGCCCTTAGTATAATCCATCCTATCGATGGAAAGGATCAGCTTCCGGTTGGGCGACAATAAAAAGTACTTCTCCAACTCGATTTGCAATTCCGATTTTTCACTGTTCAATTTATGCCTAACCTTTTGGGAGGCCAGTTCAAACTTTTCATAATCGATGCCCATGGGGAAAGCATCGGCCATAATGATCCGGTCTTTGGTGTGAATTTGGTTAAAATTGATTTCCAAACCTTTCAACCTGCGCACACTGCTAAAGAAGTGCCTTTCATAATCGTAGGTATGAAAGCCCAGCAAATCGGCACCCAGCATGCCTTCAATCAGTTCGTTCCGCCAGGGTAAAATCCTGAACACCTCGAACGAAGGAAAGGGAATGTGGAGGAAAAAACCGATGTTCACTTCGGGCATTTTCGACTTGATCATTTGGGGAACCAGCAACAACTGGTAATCGTGTACCCAAATGGCATCACCGGGTTTCAGCACCTGAAGGGCTACATCGGCAAATTTCTGGTTCACGGCCACATAGGCTTCCCAGTTTTCGTGTGTATAATCAACAAACTCATTGAAATAATGAAAAAGTGGCCAAATGGTTTTGTTGCTGAATCCTTCGTAATACGCTTCAATTTCTTTTTCGCTCAAGTGAACAGGCACACAACCGGCTTTTTCAAGTACTTTATCAACACGTGCCTGATCGGTATCGTCCATTTGGTCGGTCGATAGGCCCGGCCAGCCAATCCACTTGCCTTCGTATTTGGTGTAAATCGATTTCATGCCTGTGGCCAATCCGCCAACACTCGGGATGAGTTCAAAATCATTTTCAGTTTTTTGAACATTGTAGGGTAAACGATTGGAAAGAATATGGATGTTGTTTTTCATTTTTTTGTGATGTTTTTGGTTGCTTCACTATTTTGTTTAACCTTTTCCGGGGAATAATGTTTAAATTTTGAGGCTTTCC
>JAFGVJ010000278.1 GCA_016938055.1 Prolixibacteraceae bacterium | reverse complement strand
GCTGTTGATCAGGGCCAGTTCCTGATTACCTTCAATGAACCCATCCGGCTCGAAGCACTTTCTTTGGCCGATTTGAAACTGGCAAGCACGGCCGGTAACAACATCCCCATACTGTCCTTCGATAGGGTAACGGATCAAAGTATACTGTTGCATACCAACCCAGTAACTGATCCCTATCTGGTAGTGACTGTCAATTCGCTTACCGATTTTGAAGGCAAGAAAACTTCCGAGTCGAGTTTTTCTTTTGAAAACAGCCTGCCTGCTTTACGCTACGATGTAGTCATTACCGAAATTATGGCCGATCCCAATCCGCCACTTGGCTTACCCGAAGCAGAATACATCGAAATCTATAACCGGAGCAATCATTACATTCAATTGGAAAACTGGTCGCTTTTTGTTAGGAATACCAATTTCAAATTACCGCAAAAATTGCTGGCCCCCAATGAATACCTGATCATGTGCGATGATGAATTTCAGCAACAATTTCAAGCTTACGGCACCTTGCTTCCGATGAGTGATTTTCCGGCCCTGCTGAATGCCGGTGTTACCTTGAAAATTTCTGATATCCAACAACAACTGATCGATTCTGTCACCTATTCCGACAACTGGTATGCCGACCGGCTCAAAAAGAATGGAGGATACAGTCTTGAGCGCATTGATTTGACCCGCTTTTGCGGACAAAGTGGTAACTGGACGGCCTCGGAAAACGAAAAGGGCGGAACACCCGGCAGTGTAAATTCGGTGAACCGTAACAATACTGATTTGCAAGCACCGGTATTAACTGCCATCGACATTGTTTCCTGGTCGCACATTAAACTGATTTTCGATGAGCCCCTGGATAGTACTTTGGCGCAGTTGCAAAGCAATTATTCAATTCCAGGTTTGTCTGTTCTTAGCGTCGGTTACACTCATGGTGCTGAGGTGGTGGATGTTTACCTTCGGAATCCGATGCAAACCAACAAGGAATACCAGCTTACGGTAAAAAGTATTTCGGATGAATGCGGAAATAACTCACAGGAATTGAGCCTGCCCTTCACGCTGGTGACCCTCACTGCCGGGCAGGTAGCGATCAGCGAAGTACTGTTCAACCCCTTTACCAATGGGTACGATTTTGTGGAACTCTACAACAACTCGGGACTTACCATCGATATGGCCGACCTGAAACTGGCCACCCGTGATGATTCCCTGAAGCTGAAATCAGTTTATGCTGTTTCTGCCAAACACCTGCCTTTCCCCGCAGGTACTTACCGGGCATTCTCAAATGATACCTTGAATATCAAAGAATTTTATCCGGTTCCCTATCCCGAAAATCTTTTGCAGATGAGCAGTTTTCCTGCATATAATAACGATGAAGGCAGGGTGGTGCTTCTCGATGATTCGTTGCAGGTTCTCGATGAACTGGCCTATCACGAAAGCATGCACAGTGGGTGGCTGACTTCCCTCGACGGGGTTTCACTGGAAAGGCTATCGTTCGAAGTGCCTTCTGCCGACCCGGCCAACTGGCAGTCGGCGTCTTCGTTGACCGGTTATGCAACTCCGGGTTATGAAAATTCCCAGGCTGCAATTCCTGAAGGGCAAGCCATGGGGGTTCAACTCGAAAGTGATGTGGTATCACCCAACGGCGATGGCTACAACGATGAGCTGATCATTACTTTCCTGCTCGATCAGCAGGGTTATCTGGCCAACCTGTATGTGTTTGATGCCTCGGGCCATGAAGTCCGCCGTCTCACCAACAATGATCTGATCGGGAACCAACTGGAATTGATTTACGATTTGCGCAAAGCCGATGGTAGCTTGTTGCCCATGGGTATGTATGTGATTTTCACGGAGCTGGTACACCTGGATGTTAAAAAGCGGGTTTTTAAAAATGCTTTTCTGGTTACAGATCGAAATTAAAGGATCTTCCGGAACGACTATTTAAAAGATATCTTCCTCCTTTTTTAAAAAATTGTTAAGCGAACAATTTTTATGTTGAAAGTGTTTCTTCAATCAAAATCAATGTTTAAGTTTGGCCTATTATTCAACTAGGATAACAAATTCAATGAACAATCGCATCGCCAATAGCACTTCTATCTGCTGCATGCCCATGATGATGGGGATGATGATGCGAATGCTTTCGCGCATGAGCAAATAAATTTTTTGTATTGTTTGTGTACATGCGCTTCCCGGAATAAAACCTATTCATTCTTTCATTATCCAATAAAATCATGGCGCCGAAAAGCTCCATCGTATTGAATATTCACCATTTAAAACAAAAATATTATGTCATCAAATTACCGTTACGAAACTTTGCAATTGCATGCCGGCCACACTCCCGATGAAACCACCCTGTCGCGTGCAGTTCCGCTCTATCAAACCACTTCGTATGTTTTTAAGAATTCGGAACACGGTGCCAACCTGTTTGGCCTGAAAGAATTCGGCAACATCTATACCCGTTTGATGAATCCTACCACCGATGTTTTTGAAAAGCGAGTGGCTGCCCTCGAAGGCGGTGTTGCTGCCGTTGCTGCTGCTTCGGGGCATTCGGCACAGTTTCTGGCTTTGAACAACATCCTTCAAAATGGCGATAACTTTGTGACTTCGCCTTTCCTGTATGGCGGAACCTATAATCAATTTAAAGTTTCCTTTAAAAGGTTGGGCATCGAAGCCCGTTTTGCCGACAACGATACCGCTGAAGCACTTGAAAAACACATTGACGCCGGCACCAAAGCGATTTATATCGAGAATTTGGGAAATCCCAATTTCAATGTACCCGAATGGGATAAAATTGCTGCCCTGGCCAAAAAGCATGACCTGCCTTTGATTGTGGACAATACCTTTGGTGCTGCCGGTTATCTTTTCAGACCTATTGAGCATGGCGCCAACGTGGTGGTAGAATCGGCCACCAAATGGATTGGTGGCCATGGAACCAGCATTGGTGGAATTGTGATCGATGCCGGTAATTACAATTGGGGCAACGGAAAATTTCCTCAATTCACTGAACCTTCCGAAGGCTATCATGGTTTGGTATTCTGGGATGTGTTTGGCACCAATGGTCCTTTTGGGAACATTGCTTTTGCCATCCGCCTGAGAGTTGAAGGACTGCGTGATTTTGGCCCCGCCATCAGCCCTTTTAATTCATGGCAGTTATTGCAAGGCCTCGAAACCTTATCTTTGCGGGTACAACGTACTGTGGATAATGCCCTGGAGTTGGCCAAATGGCTCGAAGCTCATCCCAGAGTTGCAGCGGTCAATTATACCGGGCTGGAAAGCAGTCCCTATCATAGCCTGGCCAAAAAGTACCTGAAAAATGGCTTCGGTGGCGTATTGTCGTTCCGTTTAAAAGATGGTAAAGCTGCAGCTACAAAATTGGTTGACAACCTGAAGCTGATCAGTCACCTGGCCAATGTAGGAGATGCCAAGACGCTGATCATTCAACCTTCAACCACCACCCATTCGCAGTTGAGCGATGCCGCACAACTGGCAGCAGGTGTTTTGCCCGATCAATTGCGTTTGTCGGTTGGGATCGAACACATCGATGATATTAAAGAAGATTTGCAGCAGGCTTTTGACAAAATTTAATTTACAACACTGACAGGGTTTTGAACCCTGTCAGTGTAAAAAAATAAGAGGAATGCCAGTAAACATACCACACCAGTTGCCCGCCATTAAGGTGCTTGAGCAAGAGAATATTTTTGTGATGGACGATACCAGGGCCCAGCATCAGGACATCAGACCCCTGAGAATTGCTGTGCTCAACCTCATGCCGGTGAAGGTCACCACCGAAACCGACTTGATCAGGTTGCTGTCCAATACTCCTTTACAGTTGGAGCTCGATTTGGTTAAAATCATGGGACATACTCCCAAAAATACCCCCGAGGAGCACATGCAGGCTTTTTATACCGATTTCAGCCAGATTCGACACAAAAAATACGATGGGCTCATCATCACCGGAGCACCTGTTGAACAAATGGAATTCAAGGATGTGACCTACTGGGATGAGCTCAGGGAAATTCTCGAATGGGCTGAACACAATGTACAGTCATCCTTGTTCATTTGCTGGGCTTCTATGGCAGCCTTGTATCATTACTATGGTGTACCCAAATATCCCCTCGATCAAAAAATGTTCGGAGTTTTTCATCATACAGCGGTGAATCCTCAGTTGCCCATTTTCCGTGGTTTCGACGATGAGTTTCATTTGCCACAGTCAAGGCATACCGAAATCAGGGCCGAGGACATTGAAACAGTTCCCGGACTGGAAGTGATTGCGGTTTCTGATGAATCGGGGGTTGGCATTGTGAAGGACAAGGGCGGTCGCCGAATTTTTGTGACCGGTCATTTCGAGTATTCAGCCAATGTCCTTGATTTGGAATATCGGCGCGACCTGGCTTCAAACCTGCCCATCCAGCCACCCAAACACTACTTTAAAAAAGATGATCCGAACCGTCAACCGGTGGTGCGCTGGCGGGGACATGCCAATTTGTTTTTCCAGAACTGGCTGAACTATTACGTTTACCAGGAAACTCCATACAACATCGACGAAATCAAATAGTACAAACAGCAAGAGAGGAACTTTGGGGTTCCTCTCTTTTTTGCACCCATTGGGGTGCTGCCATGAACGGTATTTGTTGCTTAATTGCCGCCCTTTTTACCGTTTCCTCCTTTTTTACCTTTTGTACCTTTGTTCATCTTACGATTTCCGTTTCCGTCCTGATTGCCTTGTTTTTTCTGTCCGTTGCCATTGGACATGACCATGATGGCGTCGAATGCTTCGGGAGTTAAAACAGTAGGCTCGTAGCTGATACCATAGCTCTGCAAGGTTCTGACAAAAGCTTTCAGGTGTTGTCCCGATCCTTTGAGCAGGTGGCCGTAAACAGTAAGGAGATCACTGTTTTCTGTCCCATCGATCAAAGCCTGAAGATCAGCAATGTCAGTTTCTTCAATCAAACCACCGGTTTGCAGGGCTGCTATCACAGAATCGTTGCCGGCTTCAATCAAATTGTTGTAAAGAGCCTGAAGGGTTTCGTCGGAGAAAACTCCGGGTTCGTCCAATGCCGGATCTTCCAACCCAAAATGTGTCAGCAATCTTAAAACGGCTTCGGTGTGCTTGCTTTCACTGTTTGCAATGCGGTCGAAAATCACCAGGGCGTACTGATCAAAGAAATTGACGTAAACATCGTGGGCCAGTTTTTCTTCTTCGCGCATCCAAAGCAAGCCTGCAATATCGGCCTCCGTTAAATCATCGATGGTGGTAGTAAACACTGAATCGGTGCAAGTTTCAAAATCCAGCATCGCACCTTTTAGCTCCGGATTGGCATCTGTCAGGGCTGATTCATCACTGCAACTGTTAAACGTGAACATGGCAATCGCGATTGCCGAAATTAAAAACATTGTTTTCATGATCTTATTTTTTTGAGTTGTATTACACATGCTATCCGCAACCATGAAGTTTTACCCTACTTTTTTGTTACATTTTTTTTCGGCATTGTATCTTTGGGTATGGATGAAAAAGTAAAGTGGGCCTATGATCGTTGTATGGCCTTTTGCAGCCAATCGGAAAAATGCAGGTCCGATGTCAGTAAAAAGCTGGAGAAATGGGGCATAGAACCCGCAGCTGCTGAACAGATCATCAAACAATTGATCAAAGAACGTTTTATCGACGAACAGCGCTATGCGAACTTCTTTGCCCGTGATAAATTTCGTTTTAACAAGTGGGGAAAAGTGAAGATTGCCTATCAACTCAGGCAGAAAAATATTCCTGCAGCACTGATTGAAGAAGCCCTTGAGCAAATTGATCCTGAAGACAGCACAGCGCTGCTGGTGAAGCTGATCAGTGACAAAGCCCGGAAAATCACTTACAAAAACACTTACGATCGAAAAGGAAAGCTGATGGCTTATGCCCGATCAAAAGGGTTCGAATTCGATGCCATTGTCAAAGTCATTGATGGGCTTGATTTAGGCGAACAGGCTGAATAACAGAGATCAAAATGCGCAATGAAGGTTTTTGTTGCTTTCGTACAACTTCTGTACTTTTGCAAGGTTTCATTCAAAAACAATAGACTTATGATTTTACGTGACCAGATCAAAGACCTGGTTGAGCGCCGGGATGCGCTGAGGGGGTATCTTTGACATCGACGGGAAAAAAATACAACTGGAAGAAGAAGAACTGAAAACCCAGGATCCGGGTTTTTGGGAAAACTCCAAAACAGCCGAAGCTCAAATGCGGGTAATCCGTGGCATCAAGCAGTGGACCGATGCCTTCAGCGAAGTAGATACTTCGGTCGAAGACCTGTTGATACTTTTTGAATTTCAGCAGGAAGGTGAAGCCAACGAAGGCGAAGTGGAAAACCATTTTGCTGAAACCCTTGACCTGATAGAAAAGCTGGAAGCCAAAAACATGCTTCGTAAGGAAGAGGACAAGCTGGGGGCAGTGCTTCGCATCAACGCGGGTGCAGGTGGCACTGAAAGCAACGATTGGGCCGAAATGCTCTATCGGATGTACAACCGTTGGGCCGATGCCCACGGCTATTCCTGGAAGGTGATGGAATACCTGCCAGGCGAAGATGCGGGTATTAAAAACTGCACCGTTCAAATTGAAGGGGATTTTGCCTATGGTTATCTTAAAAGTGAAAATGGGGTGCACCGCCTGGTTCGCATTTCTCCCTTCAACGCTCAAGGCAAGCGTCAAACTTCTTTCACCTCGGTGTACGTAGCCCCGCTGGTCGACGACAGTATTGAAATCGACCTGAATCCATCTGATTATTCCTTCGAGACCATGCGCTCGAGTGGTGCAGGGGGTCAGAATGTAAACAAAGTGGAAACTGCGGTGCGTTTGCGACATTTCCCCACAGGCATCGTTATTGAAAACTCCGAAAGCCGTTCGCAGCTGCAAAACAAGGAAAATGCCCTTCGTTTGCTGAAATCACAATTGTACGAGATGGAACTGCGTAAGCGGCAGGAGGAAGTTATGAAAATTGAAGCCGGAAAGAAGAAAATTGAATGGGGCTCACAAATCCGATCTTACGTGATGCAGCCCTATAAACTGGTCAAAGATGTGCGTACAGGTTATGAAACCAGCAATGTGCCGGCGGTGATGGATGGCGATTTGGATGGTTTTATCAAAGCCTACCTGATGGAGTTTGGCGGAGAATAATGCAAAAGCAATAACGAAATGCTCACAGTTTATCACAATGCACCTTGTTCAAAAAGCAGGAACAGTGTAGCTTACCTTGAAAGCAAAGGGCCGACTTTTCAGATCAGTTATTGTAAGCCTGGTATTTTTTCCTTAGCTCATCGATAGTCACCATCAACCGGTTCCTTTTCCTGATGGCTTCGGAGAGCTCCAATGCATCAACCACAGAATCAATGTCGTATTGCTCCAACAGGATGTAATGGTATTGTTTTCCAAGGAAAACGCATTTCAGTTTTAAATCGCGGTGGTTGGCAATGAAGTGGATCACCGAATCGGACTTGCCTTGCATGTACGAAACCCTTTCCCATTTATAATCCAGAAACTCACTGCGGTGGTTGAGCGGATGATCCGTTTCTACATTTTCAGTTTTAGCTTGAAGTGGACCGTCGTATACCCTGATGGCAGTATGGTCCAGCCATTCTTTACCCATATAATTGCTGGAAAGAAACAGTTCACCCCGTTCATCGAGGTTGACTTGTATGAAGGAGCGGTTCCAGGTGCGGTCAAAGGAATGCCTTTTGGGAAGGTATTGAAAGTAACTGCTGTTGGCTGTTTTTTCTTTGATGAATTTTGTTTCCAGCAGGCCTATCACTGAATCGGCCATCGTCAGTTCTCTGTTAAGGCTTTCGATAAGTTGCCGGTACAATTCGTGGATCATGTTTTTAGCCACTACCTGTTGTACCGATGCTTTCGGGTATTTGAGCGAAACTGAATCGAGTTGGGCGATGGCTCTCAGCGTATCACCGGCCATGATGCTTTGTTTGGCCATGTTGATCTGCTGAACTGCTTTTTCGCGTTGCGACGGGCCACAGGAAAAAAACAGGCAGGTGACAGCCAGCACCAGCAGGGTTTTTAGAATGGATTGATGAAGCTTCATTTTGTTGATTTTTGATGAATGCAGTGACCATGTGATGGTTACTTTTATCACTATTGCTAACACTGCATCTCCTGTAAAACAGAAAACCAAAATACAGTTTTTTATTGAATACCTTCTGGAAGAAAACAGAAAAGCTTCTTGCCGGGTTGCAGGCTTGTTGCTTTCTGTGTTATTTTGTGCTCAGCAATAACAACATGCATGATCACCAAATCAATCAACTTTTTTGAAAAGGTACCCTACTGTTTGCCCGATGGTGTGAGCGCCCCGGTGTTGGTGGTATGTCCTTTGCAAACCCCCGAAAATTACGGGAACATCATACGCCTGGCCGATACCATTGCTTGCCCTGCCTTGTATTTGCTGAAAGGAAATGTCACGATGTCGGAGCGGAAAATCAGAAAAACAGCCGGCGATAGTTACCATCGGATGAAATTGATTCATCTCACTGAGGAAGAATTGGAAGAACAGCTGCCTGTTGGCTTTACCCTGGTGGGACTGGAAACCGCCATTGGCTCACAAAATATTTTTCAGACACCATTGCCTCAATCCATGGCTTTGGTACTTGGGAACGAAAAAAATGGCATTCCACCCCGTTTGCTGGCAAAATGCGAGTTGCTTGTACACATCCCTTTGATTGGCCAATGCACCTCGTTAAACGTGACCCATGCCCTGGCAGCTGCACTTTTCGAATGGCTCAGAAATAATTTAAAATGAAGACTTTATGCTTGAACGCGCCCGGCAAAACATTTTTTGAAATTTTTTTTCATGCTTTTTTTGGTCATTTCAAAAACTTGAACTTTATTTGCACCGCTTTTGTAAGGAGTGGATTGAAAAACAAAAAAATAAAACACAATCTTTTTTTTGGAGTTTTTTAAAACCTTTATATCTTTGCAGACCGAAATTTTTCGGAATTATTAAGGCCCGTTCGTCTAGGGGTTAGGACGCAAGATTTTCATTCTTGTAGCAGGGGTTCGAATCCCCTACGGGCTACTTTTAAAAAAAATTGAAAAAATGGCAAATCATAAGTCAGCAGAAAAGCGGATCAAACAAAATGCAGTGAAAAAATTGCATAACAAGTACTATGCAAAAACCATGCGTAATGCAATCAAAAAACTGCGTTTAACTTCAGACAAAGCTGAAGCTGAAACCCTTTATCCAAAAGTTACTTCTTTGATTGACAGAATCGCGAAGAGGAACATTATTCACAAAAACAAGGCTTCTAACCTGAAGTCGAAGCTGGCAAGTCACGTTTCCAAACTGTAAGATCCATTTTTAAACATACAGAAAAGCCTCTCCATTGCGGAGGGGCTTTTTTCGTGTCCAAAAAACAGGCCTTCATCAAAGCAAACGCACAATTCTTGCAACTGGATTGCGATTCTGCTAATTTGCAGCATGGCTGATTACGAAAAAATATCCATTAAAAACTGGGCAGTGGAGGATCGTCCCCGTGAGAAAATCCTTCGTCATGGTTTTGCTGCATTGAGCAATGCCGAGTTGGTGGCCATCCTCATTGGATCAGGGAATCGATCTGAGTCGGCCGTTGAGCTTTCGCGCCGCATTTTGTCCGATTTCAAGAACGATCTGGAGCAACTGGGCCAGGCATCGGTCAGCCGGCTGATGAACTATCAGGGGATGGGCGAGGCCAAATCGATATCGGTTCTGGCAGCCCTTGAACTGGGTAGGCGCCGTTTGCTGGTGAACAAGTCTCCCTTGCCGATAATCAACAGCAGTGCCGATGTTCAGCAAATAATGGCCCATGATCTGGAAATGCTGCCCCATGAAGAATTCTGGGTGCTATACCTCGACAGGGCCAACCATGTGGTGGATCGATCCCGGATTAGCATGGGTGGCGTTTCCGGAACGGTGATCGATGTACGGATCATCATGAAACAGGCCATTGAAAAGCTGGCCTCTTCCATCATTTTGGTTCACAACCACCCCAGCGGAAACCTTTCGCCCAGTAAAGCCGACAGTGATATCACCAAAAAATTGGTTCAGGCTGCCAGCCTCTTCGACATTAAAGTGCTGGATCATGTCATCATTGCCAAAAGCAAGTACACAAGTTTTGCCGATGAGGGACTGCTAAGCTAAAAAATGTACTATTTTTGAAAGAGCAAACTACTGGTTATGATTCATGTATTTTCTGCGATTATCACACCACGCATCCGATATGCCTTCCAACTGGTTTTCGAAACCCTTTTAAACGATCAGGTAACTTTTCACGATCAGGAAGCCACTTTTTCGGGGCTTGATGATGGCATTCACATCAATTATTCCGATCAATCTTCTTTGCCCGGGCATCAGTTGAGCCCTCAGGGCTTGCTCCACGCACATCACTTGCAAACCCAATACCCTAGCATCATTGAATGGGAAGGCGAAAAAGTCTTCTTTGAAGTACAGGATTCCTGGCTACCATTCGATTTGTTTTCAGCCTCCTTTTTTCTGGTTTCACGCTACGAAGAGTACTTGCCCGGAAAACGCGATGAGCACCAGCGTTACCGTGCCCGTGATAGTTTTGCAGCCCAGCATGGCCTCCTCGATAAGGCCCTGGTAAACCGATGGGCATTGAAACTGGCTGACAAATTGGAAGCTGCCCATCCCGGCTACCACTTTAAACGTTCAACCTTCTGCTATCAGCCAACCATCGATATCGACAACCCCTGGGCATTCAGGCACAAAGGATTTTTCAGAACCAGCGGATCGATCGTGCGCGATGTTGTGCATCGCAACTGGCATCACTTAAAAAAGAGATTTTTAGTACTGTCCCGTATCGAAAGCGATCCTTACGATCAGTACCAGATTTTGGATGAACTTTTTAAAGCCTACAATTTGCAACCGGTTTTTTTTATGCTGATGCACAACCATGGCCATCACGATCGGGGCTTGTCGCCACGTAACCTTCATTTCAGAAAGTTGATCAGGCAACTTGCTTTGCAGGCCGACGTAGGGATTCATCCTTCTTATGCCTCCAATAAAAGTATCAGGCAGTTGCAGCACGAGATTTCTTTGCTGAAGACAAT